>NZ_JAKEVK010000230.1:0-6914 GCF_022398435.1 Pseudoalteromonas sp. Isolate6
CTATAAAGATATGAATTAATAGGGAAAGCCACATGACAAAACTGGTTCTTGCCATTGATGATGACAAGCTCGTTCACCACGTTGTTGATGAAGCGTTAGCGCGTACGTGCAAAATATTACACGCGAAAAATGGTGAGGAAGGCTTACGATTAGCTAAAAAATATCGCCCAGATATCATCTTGCTTGACGTTGAAATGCCTGGAGTATCAGGTTTTGAAGTATGTAAGCAACTAAAAAAACTTGAGGAAACCACTGAGATCCCGGTTATGTTTTTGTCCTCTCGTGCCGATATTTCAGAGCGGATGCGGGGTTATAACGCGGGCGCTGCTGACTACATAGTCAAGCCTTTTAATGCTGAAGAGTTGCTGGCGCGTATTAATGTTCTTGATGACTACAGAAAGACTTCTTCGCAGCTCAAGCAAGATGTACAGCGTGCCCAAACCACGGCTGAAATCGCCATGACCGACTCTGGTGATATGGGACGCATAATGCGGTATGTCGGGCAATCGTATCATGCACATGACCTCAATACCTTGAGCACTCATTTTTTAGAATTTTTTATGCCGATGGAGCTCGATGTTGCAGTGGCTTTTTGGTATCACCAAGATGCGATGTTTTACTCTAGCGAGGGGGCGATCCAACCGATAGAGCAAGAATTGTTTGAGAAGCATAAAGATGGCAGCCGCTTTGTTGATTTTGGGCGCAGGACCATTATTAACTACTCTAAAGTTTCTTTGCTGATTAAGAATATGCCAGTGGATGATGTTGCGGTGTATGGTCGTTATAAAGATTTGTTTCCGCACATTCTGGAAGCGACTGATGCCAAAATCAAGGATATGGAAGTTAGTGAAGATGCGCTCAATAAAGTGGAACATATCGGGCAGGTATTTGCTGAGCTGAGCGATCATTTAAGCGGCGTTGGCGATCATTACAGCGGTAAAGTGGCCGAGTTCCAAGCTGTACTTGAAAGTGACAAGCTTGCTAACTTAGAACCAAGTGAAAGAGAGCGATTGCAAGAACTCTACGAGCATTTTACTTATTTGAGCGATGAGCTAACCATAATTAAATATAAGCTAGGCGAGGTAACAGAGGTACGTCAGCAGCTTATTGAGAGTTTAAATAAAATAGCAAAGCCTTGGGGTGAGGACGAAGTGGCATCACAGGCTGATATCGAGCTGTTCTAAGCCGTTGGATAATCAAAGACACTAGATAGGGAAAGCGGTATACTGCCACGGTTGGTAACCTTTGGGAGCTTAGCTTGTATATTCACACCCCTTTTGAAGAAAACAGATCCTACCTAGATACGCTAACTAAGCTTTTTAACTTATCTGCGCTAGATATTAATGAGGCGGAGTTTCAATTGGTTTATGACGAGTTAGGCCTACAATTACTTAAAAAAGACGAACCAAAGCTCGGCGCTATTCGTGTTGACTTTGTGACAGGTGCAGTCGCTCATCGACGCAAGTTTGGTGGTGGTAAAGGGCAAGCAATTGCAAAAGCTGTCGGCTTAAACAAAGGGGCAGTGCCTACGGTATTAGACGCGACAGCAGGGCTTGGACGTGATGCTTTTGTGCTTGCGTCTATGGGCTGTAACGTTGTATTGCATGAGCGTAATCCGGTAGTCGCAGCATTGTTATATGACGGTTTGCAACGCGCCTATGAAGATGCTGAAATTGGCGAGTGGGTAAGGTCAACCATGCGACTAGAGTTTGGTTCTAGCCATGACTTGCTAGAGCAAGCAGGTTGGCGTCCAGATGTAGTTTATCTTGATCCTATGTTTCCACATCGTGAAAAATCGGCGCAAGTGAAAAAAGAAATGCGGGTATTTCAAGACTTAGTTGGCAACGACTTAGATGCGGATGCACTTTTACCTTTTGCTTTGCAGTTAGCCACAAAAAGGGTGGTGGTAAAACGTCCAGACTACGCTGGCTTTTTAAATGCTCAAACGCCAAGTATGCAAATAAAAACCAAGAAAAATCGCTTTGACGTCTATGTAAACGCTGCGATGAAATAGCATACCAATGCCTGCTCTAAATTTGTTCAGCAGATATCTAGATGGATATACGTAAAAAGTATGGTTTTGCGCGGTTGTACAGAAAAGGTAACCAGATTTAATCAAGTTGTCATAAATCCTTAATACTCTTGCGGAGCATTTTGATAAAGGGGTTGTGATTCTATGCGCGTGTCTACATTTACTCGGTTGTTGGCAATTTTATTAACCACTGCGAGTATTCTACTTGGGGCGAGTCTGTTTTGGGCAAGCCAAGTCTTAACCGAACTTGATGTGCAAGACGCCGCTTACAATCGAGTTAAAAATGCGGTGATTATTGAGCTTGAGGGCACAGTTGAAGATTACCTGAGTGCGGGTGATAGCCAATATTTAAGTCAGGCCGATGAACAAATCAAAACGCTACAGCAAAGTGTGGAACAGTTACCACCAGCACTTGCTGAACAACTTGAAGCCAAACTCACACAGCTACAACAAGACATTGCAGGCAAATACCGGGCACTTGGCAAGCTTTCAGGTAACGAACTTGCGCTTTTGGATAATGCGCTCCGGCAAATGTCGGGTTCAGCATCAAGTCTCGTAAAGTATGCAATTACAGCGCAAGATAGTGCCGCTAAAGAATCTTATTTTAATCTCGCCTCAGACTACTTTAGCGAAGTCTCGAATTTGAGTTTATATACTTATCAGTTAGTCATGGCTTATGAGCAGCAAACTGAACAAAGCTTGATGTTGAGCTTAGGTCGGTTGCAGGATATTGCCGCGCGAATAGATCAACTCGAAAACTTAGGAGTAATGAGTGAGGTAGATGAAGATGAGCTATTTTTAGGTGCACAAGCTGAAGACTTAGCGCTAGAAATAAAAGCGGAGCTTGTGAGCTGGCCAAAACGTTATGCTCGCGACTTAGAAAATACCTTACAGCAGTCCAAACAGCGCCAAGCAGGCATGCTGGCACTGCGAGGTGATATTAAAGCGATTTCAGAGAATATTCTGCAAGCAGAAACGACTTTAATAACAGAGCAGGCCGCCGTCAAAACTAATGTATTTATGCTCTTTGGTGTGGCAATTGGGTTACTCGTACTCTTAGCTGGTGGTGTATATTTTGTGCAGTTTAATCAAGTACTAACGCCGCTAAGACAACTACGCGATGGCTTTGCTCAGTTGATAGAAAGTAATGAGTTACGCAATATTGAAAGTAAAAACCAAGATACCGAAATTGGCGAAATTGCGAGTTACTTTAATCAGTTAATCGATAGGCAGCGAGCAGAAGCGGACGAACGCTCAGAAATGCTGAGTGTGATCAATACCTTTATGGAAGAGATGAACACTAACTTGGCGCAGATCTCAGCACAAGCTGGAGATACCTTTGAGCAAGTGGAACAAAACCAAGCGCAGCTCGACTCGCTCAGAGCGCTTGGGGCGGATGCCAATCAAATTAATGCACAAGTTGCCGACAATGCTAACAACACCTTTGAAGCAATGACACAAAGTGTGTCCTATGCGGATTCTATGTTGAGCGCTTCATCGACCACGCAAAAGCGGGTAGAGCAGGGATTAGAGAGCTTAAATGAATTGCTTAATGGTGTTTCAGATGTGAGTAAAGTGATTGATATGATCAGCTCCATTGCAGAACAAACTAACCTACTTGCACTTAATGCCGCAATTGAATCAGCGCGCGCAGGTGAGCATGGGCGTGGATTTGCAGTAGTTGCGGACGAAGTACGAAAGCTTGCACAGCAAACACAAGCTTCACTGACTGATATTCATCAGCAATTAAATGTTTTGAGTGATAACTCAAACAAAGTATCGACACAAATCTCGGCCTTGGCAGATGAGGCACAGCAGCAAACCGTACATGCACAAGAGTTGAAACGTAATTCAGAAGGTGTGGCAGATAGCGCACAAAGCGCCAACCAAGTCGCTGCCCATGCAATGGACCTTGCCAATCAGCAATCAGATCTACTAGATACCTTTGGCCACGCTATGGACAGCATGAAAGGTCAGGTTAATAGCTCACATGAGCAAGTGCAGCAAATCCAGCAAAGTCTTAAAGAGAAAATGAGGGAGATCAGAGGCACTTTAGGCTTGCAGTAATCAGGATTGTGCCGTAGGTCGAGATTTATCTCGACTACTGCAAGCAAAAATGTAAAAGCCGCTTCACGCGGCGAGCAGTTAAAAGATCGCGAGGTAAACTCGCTCCTACACGGGTAATTTGCTCCCATAGGCGAACACTATGGTAGGAGCCACTTTATGTGGCGAGCAGTCAAGAGATCGCGAGGTAAACTCGCTCCTACACGGGTAATTTGCTCCCATAGGCGAACACTATGGTAGGAGCCACTTTATGTGGCGAGCAGTCAAGAGATCGCGAGGTAAACTCGCTCCTACACGGGTAACTTGCTCCCATAGGCGAACACTATGGTAGGAGCCGCTTCACTCGGCGAGCAGTTAAAAGATCGCAAAGTAAACTCGCTCACACAAGCTGTTTTGTAGGTCGAGATTTATCTCGACTACTGCAAGTTGAACCCAGGAATAATTAAAAGAGGCCGCAAACGCGGCCTCTCATTGGGGAAGGAAGACTCAATTAAGGGCCTACTTAATTTTGCTTATGGCTTATACTGTGCGTCTAGCGTTAGACCTGAGAATGCACGGTAAGCATTAACGCTCAGGTGCCATGTACCAGCTTGTGGGTTGGTAATTACACATGTTTCAGTATTACCGCCTTCATATGGACGACAGTCATAGCTGCTTGCTGTAGGTTGTGAGCCAAACTTAACGAATAAGTCAGCGTCACCTGAGCCACCAAATGTTTTCACGGTGAAGTCGCTCATGCCTTCAGGCACTTCGATAGTGTAGTGAACCCACTGACCTCTTGAAGCTGAAATATCTTCAATTGTACCGCCACCAGCTTGTGGAGCACTTGTGCTCGATCCTGAAGTTGCAGCAACTAAGCTCACTCCAGAATAAGCTTGGTAACCGTTTATCATTATGTGATATGTACCAGCTTGAGGCGCGTCAAAGCTACAAACTTCGGCATTACCATCTTCATATGGGCGACAATCATAGCTACTTGAAGTTGGTTGGCTTCCACGCTTTACATGCATGTCAGCGTCACCGGTACCACCACTCATTGTGAAAGTCACATTGGTTTTTCCAGCTGGTACGTCAAAAGTGAAAAACTGATTGCTGCCAGCGGCACCGCTTAGGCCTGTTTTTGCTACACCATCTTCAAGCGCATTGCCTGTAGGTGGAGTTACCACGCCGCCTAAAGCTTCATTTACCGCAGCGGCTGCATCAACAACACCTGTACCACAGTTAGAGCAGCTACCCGCAAAGCTGCGTGTAGTATTTTTCAAGATAGTTTCTACTTCGTCAGGCGTAGCTGATGGTTTTGCTTGTTTGATTAGCGCAGCAACACCTGCAACATGAGGTGCCGCCATAGACGTACCTTGTGAGTAGTGGTAACTATCATTTGAAGGTGCACCAGAGCCTGAGTTATGCGTAGACAAGATACCTTCAGGGTCATTTGCAAAACTTTGTGCGCCACCAGGAGCGGCAACATCGATGTTTGCACCATAGTTTGAGTAGTAAGCACGGCTACCATCACGACCCACAGATGCTACGTTTACAACGCCATTACAGTTACCAGGATTGTAGTTTGCTGAGTTGTCGTTGTCGTTACCTGCCGCAATAACAATTACCGTACCGTTGTTACGTGCTTGGTTGATTGCATTTTGTGTGGTTGCACTACATGCACCACCACCACCTAAACTCATGTTGATAACATCAGCGGGGTTAGCATTCGCTGGCACACCAGATACAGAACCACCAGATGCCCAAATGATACCGTCAGCGATGTCAGACGTTAAACCACCACACTTACCAAGAACACGCACAGGCACTACTTTAGCATCGTAAGCAACACCAGCTACCCCTTCACCGTTATTTGTGACAGCAGCAACAGTTCCTGCTACGTGCGTACCATGCCAGCTTGAATCTTGATCAGCGCGTGGTGAAGGTTGACCTGAAGAGTCTGTTCCACATTCACCGCGAGTGACCGCATCACCAGGATCGCGAGCATCGTTGTCACGTGCGCCGCCATCGTTAGCAACAAAGGTATTAGAGATCATGTCGTAGCCAGGCAAAATGTTGGCATCTAAATCCACATGTGGGCGATAACCTGTGTCTAATACCGCAACCACTACACCTTGCCCTGTTGCCTTATCCCACGCAGCAGGGGCATTAATACCAGCCGCGGCTTCAAAGTAGTGCCACTGATCGCTATAACGAGGATCATTAGGTGTTGCAAATGGCTTTAACATTTGGTCGATTTCGATGTATTCAACATTACCAGAAGCCATTACGTCGTTCATGAATGCTTGTGCTTCTTTTGCTGAAAGTTTTTTGTCAGCACGCATAACGTGGTGGTTACTTAACGCCATTGGACGTACGTATTGTGCTTTTGCTTTGCTGCTCTTGAAGCCTTGTACAAAACTTTCTGCACGTTGTTGCATTTTTGCTGGTTGTAGATCTTCTGCAGCTAGGCTCATCATCTGAGAACCCGCATCTTTGTATTTAATAATGAATTGCGTACCAAGTGTGCTTTGCGATGATAGCTTTTGTGCTGTTGCTGCAAGTGCAGTATCTTGACCAATTGATTGTGATGGTGCGGCTGTAACTGCAGTCGCTGTGAATAATGCACTCACTGCGACGCTTAGTGCAGCGCGCTTAAAGTTTTTGTTGTTTGTCATAATGTTTCCCTAGTTTCTAACTTGTTGTTCAGCTGTTAATAAAAAGCTGATGGCTAGTGAAAGTAAACTCATGGTTAAAAAAAAGAAAGCGCTGTTTTGTTATTTGCACTAATTTTTTAGTTATATACAGACGGATATACGGCTATAGAAAATTCATACTA
>NZ_JAKEVK010000231.1:0-6859 GCF_022398435.1 Pseudoalteromonas sp. Isolate6
ATAGAAATTTGATCTATTCATAATGATTCACGCTCATCGCTAAATTTAGCTGATAGCAGGGCATTAATTATCCGAACAGGTTGAGCTAACATTATAAAAGCCAGAAAGCGCGTTATTCTAGCAAATAACTAAGCAATAGAGATCAGCATGAGTAAACATATCATACTTTTTATTTAGCTCACTTTTAAAACGATCTATCTGTGTAGCTCATCTATATTGCCCAAAGTTTGCTTTTAACATTTGATGCGCTCTACGCTAAAACTGACCTCTGCGCCGCAATTTTTGATTATTGCCTAGTTTAATTTGTCCACAGTGGGCTTCAGTGATGATGTAAGAAATAAGTTTTGGCAAAAAACACCAAACCGACTACTAGAAGCACAGTAATAAGCATTCATGCTTATTAAGCGGTATGCGCTTTGAATTTACCCGTTTTATATCCAAATGCTGCCCCCCCGCTTTCAGGACAGGATCGAACTTTAAAGTAACGAGTAATGGGATTTTATGACTTGATTGTGCTTCGCAATTTCTAGGTCATTACAATGAACACTATCACGCATTTAGAGTGAATTGAAAATCCTAGAATCGATGTTAATATCAAACATAATCTTATAGACGTTTTGCAATGTAATGACGTTAATCTTGTATAGCACCTATAAATGCAAGTACAAAAGGCTCGACCTGAGCAGTATGCTGACGCATTATCGCTACACTATTTTTAACTTTATTTGCTATTTGCTGTTTAGTTGATGAGCATTGTTCCTGTTTACTCGCATTATCATCAGCGCAGTCGCCAAGTCCTTCGTAAAATCTCGCCAGCAAATAAATATTTTCTAAAACGCCATTCGCAACTTGACCTCTACTACTCTTAAGCTCTTGCGTATTTTCTAATATCTTTTCGGTACTTTTCTGTGCGTCTTCTAGTCCTAAAAATGGCTTATCCGTATGAGTGTCAGACTTCTCTAAATCAGCTAAAAACGCCATTTGTTTCACTAACTCATTCCTCAGCGGTAAGGTATGTTGAGACAAAAAAGATGTATACACTTTTTCACTTGTTGATTGAGTAGCAGCCTCACTCACTCCGCTTGGTACGTAAGTTGCCAGCTTAGAGATATTTGACTTTTTGATATTAAAAAGAGCAATGCTTTTTATTGAGTCAATCATTTCTTTCTTATCTTCAGAATACTGCTTGATATACCAGTTTCCTATGTCATCTTTAGCAACCACATAATTAACATCCCCGCCACCTTTAACAGCAACACGGTTTATATTGTGCCAGTTCTGGTTGTCTAACTCTTGTAAAATGGCATTACTTGATTGTACAAGACTTCTGTTTAAGAACTTCTTTCTTTGTATAAGCTCAAATTCATTCAACAAGGTCGTTGACCTCATTGTCATCCTGATCGCATCTGAAGTTGCCCGAAGAAATGAATTTTCTGAACGAAAATATCTCGCGGTTTCCAACGCTTTATTGAGCTGTTTAACTTGCTCTGTGTCTCCGCGTTTATCCGCCAACACCCGCTCCACTGCGAGATGGTACATTAAGCTATCCCATACTTGCTCAGTATTAAGCTCGCTGTTTAACTGGTCGTTTTCATCAAAACTAGGTAAGTTATGTTCTGTAGTTGCTTCTTGCAATTGAGACAGATAATTCTCCAAAACCTCCTTCATCTCACTCAGTGACTCAGGAGCTGTACCTGCTGGATCTGGGTAGTTACTTTTAATACAGTTAGTTATATTCTTGGCACGCCAATTAACCGACATCTCTGTATCGTCAGATTCTACCGTTAGACAACTTGTTCTCAATGTCGTCTTTAGACGCTCTAAAACATCGCAGCGAGATTTATTATTAGCAACACATGTTGTATAGGGCTTCAAACGCTCTTCGCTATCTAACCAAAGCGCCAAATCTTCGGTTACATTAATTATTCCAGCCTCTGACCTTATGGTGTTTGAAATTGCATTTTTCAGCAACTTCGCGTTGTCACCATTGTTCCGTGTAGTAAACTGGTTTTGTCTCTCAATGTCATTAGTGAGTACCTTGGTTGAATTTCCTATCGCCTGAAGCACGGCTATAAACTTCTTAATTCGTTGCGGGTTATTTTCACCACTGTTACTGTCATCATCAAGATTTGCATTACCATGAAGTAAAACAAGGTTATTTGCTAGAAATAATATTTTCTCTGAAAAGCTTTTTAAGTCAGATTGAAATTCACGCTTTACATCTTCGGCAGACTCACAATTAGGCTTTTTTTCTTCATAGCAGCCACGATAGTAAAATTTTTTATAATCATGTATCACAGCCTCTAAACCCCGACTAGCATCAGTTCCTAATCCTCTAATCAAAATCAACTCTTGATCAGGAAGTTGGGTCATTTTACCTTCCAGCCTGCCACCATCATCAGGCGCTTTTGCCACCCGCTGCTCCATGGCCGGCGAAGTAATATTTAACGGGGCCAATGCATTTTGTGCAGCAATCACACAATCTGCATATGCCATAAGGTCAGCGCTTGTTTCTAAATCAGAGGGGCATTTTTGAAGTCCTAATGCCTTTACCTTAACCAGATCAACCTTTTCTTTAAATATGTTAAGTAGCCAACTTTTTAACTCGGCTAGTTCTCCCGGTTTGAATGGTATATCACCGCCACTTTGTTCCATTTCATTTAGTGAAATTGCAGTTTTAGCCGCTGCGAGTACGCTTCCATTCACTGCTTGCCATGCAGCATCGAAAGATTGACCAAGATCCCGTAACTTATCTAAAATCTGTTGTGCTTTCTCTTCTTTAAACTGATTTTCGCGTAGCAAACTTTTTATTTCTTTGCGCAGGCTTTCATCTTGCTCTAAATCTGAAAGTATTTTCCGACTTGTGCAGTCACCTTTACGTTCTGACTTGCAAAACACAGTGCTGAAGTTGGTACCTCCCCCCTCTTTTGAGGGAGCAATGAAAAACCTTACCGCATTGATTTCATTGGATTTTTCAATAGACTTTTGTGCAAAAATCCTCTCAATAAACTCAGCATCCCCCGCTTCACTTGGAAGGTATTTGTCGTAAACCTCCTCCTGATATTGAAGCTTTCGAATCAGTAGCTCGTAATCGTGATAGAAAACTTGCAGCGCAGTCTGCTCATTGGTGTACATGTGTAGTATTTCGTTGGCAAGATAGTAGGTTATTTTCCTTTCATTTTCGGGATAAACTCCTGCCCCTAGATATGTACGGTAGCTATCCACTTCAATGGGATCAATCCTTCTACATAACTCTGACGATACAGGGTTTAATTCATCATCACATTGATAGGTATCTCGTATAAAACCCAGCATAGGCCTAGCAGCGCTAACCATTGCAGCAACTTGATCTAAACGTTCAGGCGCTTGACTATTTAGTGGACCGTTATAAACATCGACTTCTATTAATAAAGTTGAGCACCCAGTTATCATCATCGCAATAGGGAGAAGCAGTGTTAATCTATTTATCTTCATCATTTCTATCCTTCTGCACATAAACTAGGTGAGTTGCGGCAAAAGCCTTCGAGTAGCTGTCTTTCTTGCGCTATAGACAAAAGTTCGTCCATCAAGCGGCGGTTGATCGGATCACTTGCTTTGGTCTGCTCAAAACTTAGTAAATCTCCCATCGCGCTATCGATAGCTGAAAAGAAATTGTGAGGTGTGGATCCCATAACGATAACGAGACGGTGGTTTTCAGGGCCCTCTCTAACCCCTTCAGGCCCCATTAATACGAACTTTCGCCTAGCACTGGTTACTTGAGTCCCACCCTTAGCATCTGCACTTAACCCTTGGTTTGTCATTTCCACTTTACTGGTTAACGTATCAATCGCTTCCGCAGGAACCCAACCCGAAGCAAATTTCATGTCACTGAGTAGATTAGACTGGCCTCTAACCGTTATTCTGTAAAATGTGGGAGAAATTTGATTTATTGGATCAAACACTCCTAAGTAATAAACTTGATAAACTTCACCTGTAACTGTATGGGTAGACAGGTAGGAACCACTCGCCCCAGCTATCGCCCCAACAACCCCAGCTTCTTGAGGTGTTAATCCGCAACCACCAAGAGCTGTACAGAAAAACAAAGCAGATAATTTTGTGTGGACATGTCTCATACTAACTTCCCTATCTATATGAATATAAAGTTGTCTACAGAATGAAGTTTAAGTAAAGGCAATAAATAGGTATTTTTCAACCAAAAATGTAACTATTTGTTAGTGTTAAGTTTCAAGTTTATCAACATGGATACTTCAGGTTTTGGGTGATATGGAAAAATAAATCTTCTGGGCACTTTATACGTGAAAAACCATCAATAGAATTTCAGTTTAAAAGTCTCTATTGATGATTCGAGATTGGAAATAGTTTGCCCATAACAGCGCTCTTGATGACCAAGTTGGTTCGGTCCCAATCATCAATTTCATTTAATTTCCTTTATATTTTTGAGCATATTGTCGTTTGCGCCTAGTACAATGCGCTAAGACTTCAAGCCTTTCATCTTCGCTGTAACTTGTCCAGCTGGTAATCTCATCCAACGTTCTAAAGCACCCCAAGCACACATCCTTATCATCCAAACAACACTTTCTGATGCAAGGGGATTGGACCGAATTACAACTTGAGTGTGACATCATAGCTCCTTCAAATAGATTTACTCAAAATAGCTTGCCGGAAAGAAATACTTTAACTGGACCAAATACACCGCCTTCGCCAATCAATATACAAACTGGGTGGAACTATCCCCACCACATCCGCACGACCTGTTGCGCATCGTTTATTTCAATATTGAGTCGCTGAGGTTGGTGGTCTTGAGTAAGCATGTCTCCAGATTGGTACACTCTAATTACTTTTCCAACAATTGTTTGTAGGGATTTTGAATAATCAATATCTTGCACCATTTTATCCTCATCTATGCTTGGAATTTAAAGCCAGCGACGCACTCGACCTCGATAGCGTAAATACGCATCTCCAAAAGTTTGTTCCATCATTTTTTCTTCAAACCGAATGTACCATCTGTCGGCGATAAGTAAAAAAGTAATCACAAACAAAAATGACACAAGTGCACCACCGGTCAATACAGCATAGCCTAGTAATGCAATGACAAAGCCCAGATACATGGGGTTGCGGGTATATTGAAATACCCCAACTTCCACCAATTTATCAGGCTTATTGAAAGTCATAATATTGGTCTCTTCCTTCGCGAATATCGTGCTGCCCGACTTGGCCAGTGCAAACCCCAAAGCAATCGGTACTAACCCTAATAGATTGAAAGGGTAATAAATAAAATGTGGCGCTGCAGCCAACCAACACCCCACAGGCATCAATATGACAAATAAAAACAGTAAAATAGGAGGCAGTAACTTTTTCATGATGTTATTCCTTATCTTTAGGACAATAATTAGAGATAAGGTAATGCGAATTTTATTGCTGTGCCTTAACCTATGTTAAGCCAAGCTCTTTTCTAATTCTCGACAGTGATACATCCGTGATCCCAAGGTACATCGCGATATGACGCAAAGCAACCGAACGGCTTAACGCTTGATTTTCTTGGGTAAAGCGTAAGTACCTTTCCTTCGCACTTAACTGAAGTAACGCCGCTTCTCGCTTCTCTTTTTTAAGTACCAACTGCTCATAAATCTTGCGCACAAACCGTCCCCAGTTGAGGTTTTGCTCAGATATTGTGACTAAGTCAGCATAGCGAATTTCGGCAATAACACAGTCTGTTAGCGCTTGCGTTGAAAATGGACTCGGCTGTGCTTCCAGGTAACAAGATAAACAAGAGAATGCCCCGCCCTTTTGTAGCAAAGATTTATTCCGTTCATTGCCCTTTTCATCTAGGTAGAAATAACGTCCATATCCATCTAATAAGAAATAAACACTCGAGATTTTCTCACCCTGTTCGAATAGTATCGTATCGGCTGTGATATGGCCGATTTTTATATACGGAGCCATAAGAAGCCAATCCTCGGGTGAGAAGTCCACTAACCGCCCATATACAGCTAACCAATTTTGATAATTTTCGTTACTTGTTTTAGACATTAGTGTAAGTGCTTTTCGAATAATAACAGGACTCTATTGTCGAAAGGCATCGTATCGAACTGCTGATATCCAAGCTTTTGGTATATATGCTGTGCTCGCGTATTATCTGCAAAAACATCCAGCCAAATACGTGTTATACGCAACTCTTCTAACACGTATTTTTCCATCTGTTTTATCGCTTCTTGCCCTATTCCCAGTCCCTTTTTGGCAACCACGATACGGCGAAACTCAACACTTTTTCGATCTGGGTCAATAGCTAAAATAATAAAGCCAACTATTTCACTACCCGAATGGATAGTTAAATAGCGTAAATCGGTATCAACGAATTGAGATTGGTGAGTCGAAAGCGAATTGCTTATTATGAATTGGCTGTTGTCTGCAGTACTTTCCATAGTAACAAACTTGCTAAGGTGTACGCTTTCACTTACCGAGAGTCTAAGCATGTAATTCCTTAATTAAACATTTGAATCTCCATATCTTAAGGTCAATTAAGTTAATTCTCAAACGACTAAACGATAACGAGGGGGTTACTGTTATCAGTGCAATAAAAACCTCAACCTACTACCATACTCACGTATTCAAATAGTTAAGTAAAGAGTAGCCTTTAGTGCGGCCTAGCGATCTCATACAGCCTGATAAAAAGTGTTAATAAATACTTTTTATACACCAAAATTAGTGCTATGAAGCTGCATCCGTTTGCAGAAAACGTTGACGACTTAACATAAATGATTTGAACAAAATATATCCATAAAATCCATAACAGTACGCTCCATCATAATTTCATTCCTAGCAAGAGTAAGTATCTACATCACTGAAAGCTATTAAAAAC
>NZ_JAKEVK010000232.1:0-6836 GCF_022398435.1 Pseudoalteromonas sp. Isolate6
ATCACAAACAATGCTAAGCTTATTGTAAGTTCAGCAAGAGTGATCCAATTTGATCAAAATCATCTTATTTCTCTTCATTGTCCTTCAATCTAGTGTTGTATTTGCAAAGCAAATAACCTGGATTGTTATAGATTTTGCTCCTTATTATATCCTCTCTGACAACTTGGAAGGGCAAGGACGAGACGAGCTGTTGATAAAACTCATTCAACAACAGATGCCCGACTATACCTTCAATTATAAAGTGTTCCCTGCATCTAGGGCTATATATGAGCTTTCTAATTTCAACAACCAATACTGTATGATCTCATTGTACAAAACGGCCGAACGAAAAAAACATATCGCTTTTAGTGATGAGTACTCCACCATCGGATTGTCAACCTCTGCAGCACTAAGGAAAGATGTCGCACAGTCGCTTGGCATTACAAACAGTGCAATAGATTTAGAAAAACTGGTAACTGAACACGGGCTAACCATTGGCGTTGCAGCAAACCGTTCCTTTGGTAATGAAATTGATGCATTATTGGCGAGTTTACCGACTAAGCAAGTACTTGTCAGGCCTGGTAGAGATACGCTAGAGAGTTTAACTTTTATGCTACTCAAAAAAAGAGTCGATGTGATACTCGGATACCCAAGCGAGCACCACTACCACAAATTACATGTAGATACGCAAGATGAATTGACACAAGCCAGATTGAGTATCGCCTCACAGATAACTGCTGGATATGCGGGCTGTAATAACAATGCGATTGGCAAGGAACAAATAGCTGTAATTAGCGAAGCATTAAAACAAGCACACAAAAGCGAGCAGTTTAGAATGGCAATGTCTCGTTGGTTACCAGAACAGTTTCAGCCACAGCTGGCTAGCATCTTTAAACACTGACTTTTTAAAACGTATCTTACGTTTGAAAAAGTACACCCAACTTAAAGTAGGGAAATAGCACCATGTGTATAACAACACATGGTGCTTAGCGATTATTTACGAATACCTTCTAAATGCAAACCAATGGTAACGTGTGTTGACGCCGGGCCTAGATCGTAGTCAATGCCATAATCAGTAAGTTTTAACTGGGTTTCACCTTCAAAGCCAACTCGGTACCCTCCCCACGGATCTTTACCTTCACCCACTTTTTGAACATCAAATTCGATATGCTTTGTTACTCCATTAAGCGTGAAGCTTCCTTTTACTTTCGCATTTGTATCATCGCTAAAAGTAATGGAGTTACTCTTAAAAGTCGCCTTAGGGTTTGCTTTTACGTTAAGAAAATCTTTGCCACGCAAATGTTTGTCACGTTCAGCATGATTCGAGTCAATAGATGCGGTATCGATTACTACATTGATTTTCGATGCATTGGGATTCTTTGCATCATAACTAAAATCCCCTTCAAAGCTATTAAACCGACCATGCAACCAGCTATAACCTAAATGCTTAATTTTGAAGTTTACGAAAGCATGTGCACCTTTAGTATCAATTACATAATCCGCAGCACTCACAGCAGCTGATAAAGTCATAGCAGCCATGCTCAGTGCAATCATTGTCTTTTTCATGTTTTAATCCTCAACTTTTGTAGTGTTTGGTACCTTAAGCATTCGAACTAAGGTACGATCTCTATTAATAAAGTGGTGTTTTAGCGCTCCCACGATGTGTAGCGCTACTAATCCAATGAGTCCCCATGCAATGTAAAAATGCACAGTGCCTGCAATATCGCTTTGTTCTTCAAATAGCTCTCCAATACCCGGAACAGAAAACCAGTTAAATACCTCTATTGCTCTGCCATCCGAGGTAGAGATTAAGTAACCTGTGACAAACAGCCCAAACAAGCCAAGATACAAAACGACGTGAACGACATGCGCTATTATGTTTTGCAATTTATCCATGGGAGTTGCTTCGCTTTCGGGCTTCACGTTAGGGTTGGCAACCTTCCAAATCAGCCTAAGAACTATCAAAGCTGCCAGCAGTATCCCGATGCTTTTGTGAATGTGTAAGCCGTCACGATAAAAAGGATCGTAATAACTGAGTTCAACCATGTACAATCCAAGACCGAACATACCAAATACTACCAGTGCACTGAGCCAGTGAAAGATGATGGCTAACAAACCATAGTTTTGTGATGTATTTTTAAACATAACATTCAGCTAATAAAACTCATTCTCAATAAAGATAAGCTTATACGCTAAAAGTTCAGAGAGAAAGCCATATATTTAGCGGCAGATTGTGCGTATACGCACACAAAAAAGGCGCTTCATAATGCAAGCGCCTTGAGTCGGGGGGAGTGTAAATTAGTTTTTATAGAAGTAGCTGTCCTTCGTGATGCTAATATTGGCATCTTGTTGCGATTCTATAGTGAATTGGATTGGAGTTCGCTTACCTTTAAGTTCATAACCATCGGCTGTAACTGTTACTGGGATCAATGCCATGTCGCCACCGGCGATATGCGTAGTAATTGGGGCGGTCAGCTGCGCATTTGGCAGTCCCTTCAAACTTACAGTGTAAGTCAAATCATGTTGCGTTTTATTTATTACACTTAAGGTGTATGGGTTCTCGACTAAGCCCTCATAGTTAACACGATAAAGCGCATTTCGGTCGCGAATGACAGAGGCTTCTATGGGCGTACGGTTGAATGCCCAAATCACCATAGTAACTATTATCAAAGCGGTAATCGCACCATAACCTACAATTTTTAGCCTAAACGGATTTGACTTTTTACCCGCTTGTTCATGTTCACTCTGGTATTTAATCAAATCTGGCTGATAACCAAATTTATTCATCGTTTCGTTACACGCATCGATACATAAACCACAGTTAATACATTCATATTGCAGACCATTACGAATATCAATACCAGCTGGGCAAACTTCAACACATAAATTACAGTCTACACAGTCGCCGAGCCCCAGTTGCTTTGGATCGTCTTTGCGTTTACGGCGACCTCTGTTTTCGCCACGCTCACTATCATAGGTAACGACTAGCGTATCTTTGTCAAACATAACCGATTGGAAACGAGAGTATGGGCATGCAACGGTACACATTTTTTCTCGTAGAAAGCCCGCATTTCCATAAGTGCATAGTGCAAATAGAAATACCCAGAAACAAGTCAGGCCAGTCCACTCAAGCGTAAACATATCGAGATACAGCGATTTCGCGGGAATAAAATATGCCATAAATGACGTGGCGGTAAACACGGAAATTATCAACCAAATAGCGTGTTTTGCCGTTTTCTTAGCGATTTTTTTGCTATTCCAGTCTGATTTGTCCAACTTTATTCTTTGATTGCGAGTCCCCTCCACTCGGTGCTCAACCCAAGTAAACATCAGCATCCAAATCGTTTGTGGACAAGTATAGCCACACCAAACTCGACCCAACCAAGTTGTGACAAAGAATAAGGCAAAAGCACCCGCCATAAAAATCCAAGCAAGAATCATAAAGTCTTGAGGGAGAAAGGTAGCACCAAAGATCCTAAATTGCTGCGTACCAAAATCAAGTAGAATGGCTTGCTGTCCGTTGTAAGGGATCCAAGGAATAAGAACGAAAGTTAACATTAAAAACCAACCAAGATTTCTCCTTATTTTTTGGAAGAACCCTTTTTGCTCTCTGACGTAAATAGGCCCTTCTTGTTTATAGGGCTTAATGATCATGTCTTCTTCTTTGATATCAAACTTCATGTTATTTGCTACATTGGTAATACACAAGCTTGATACTGCAACTTTCAGACCAATCTGAAAGTTTATAAACACCTGATTTTTAATGATTTTACTTTCATTAAATTTTCAATGTCGCGAAATACCACGAATAGACGCGATATATCACGAAAGTTTGGTGATTTTTAGTTTTTTCATTTTCGACCTCAGAGTACTTTCGGGTAACCCTAGCTTATCAGCCGCACCGTTTTTGCCAGCAATCTTCCAGTTACTTATTTCTAGCACTCTTAATATATGCTCGGCTTCTGCTTGCGCCAAAGTCAGCTCACCGTCTTCAGGTTTATGGTGTTCAGTAGCGTTAAGCGCTTGAGATAAATCAAGTAAACGACCTTTAGATAATATAGCCTCGCGCTCCAGCACGTTTTGGAGTTCTCGAATATTACCTGGCCAATCATAACGCTGCAGCGCATGAATAGCCTTTTTGGAGATCCCGCGTAGTTGCTTACCCAGCTTTTTGTTGAGCTGCACGATGAGGTTGTTGGCCAATACAGGAATATCTTCTATACGCTCTCGTAGTGCAGGTACTCGAATAGGAAAAACGTTTAAACGGTAATATAAATCCATTCTAAACTCCCCCACCTCGACCATTTTCCATAAATCCCTGTTGGTCGCCGCGACTATGCGTATATCTACTTGAATTGACTTACTTCCCCCTACACGTTCAAACTCTCGCTCTTGTAAGACGCGTAATAACTTGCTTTGTGCCTCTAGCGGTAACTCTCCAATTTCATCTAAAAATATAGTTCCTTTATCCGCCAGTTCAAACCGTCCTTTACGCCTCTCATTCGCTCCTGTAAATGCCCCCTTTTCATGTCCAAACAACTCAGATTCAATCAAGGTTGGTGAAAAAGCAGCGCAATTTACTTTAACGAAAGGTTGTGCTGAGCGCTCACTAAGGCGGTGCAGATTTCTGGCAACAAGCTCTTTACCCGTGCCATTCTCCCCTAAAACCAATACCGTACTGTCAGTCTGACTAACCAGTTCAAGCTGCGCCAACATGGCCTGAAATATTGCACTACTACCCACCAAACCCGAGTCTTGCCAATTTTCATTTAATGTTTCTAGCAAGTAGGCATTTTCATCTTTAAGCTGCTCAGTAAGCACTTGAACTTTATTCAGCGCCTCTCTTAGGGCATTTTCAGTTTTGTGCTGTTGCGATACATCGCGAAATATCGCGACCGCTCCAATAATTTGCTGATCTTTGAAAATTGGTGTTGAGGTATATTCTACAGGAAAACAGCTCCCATCTTTACGCCAGAATACCTCATTGGTTACCTGACGTGTTTTACCATCAAACATGGTTTTGTAGATGTTACATTCATCAGCAGGATAATCACTCCCATCTGCATGACTGTGATGATGGTACTGATGTATTTTTTTCCCCAAAAGCTCATCACTTTGCCACCCAGTCATACGCTCCGCAGCCGGGTTTACAAAGACAGCATTGCCAGAAAGGTCAAAACCATAGATCCCCTCTCCAACCGCATTCAGTAATAATTTTGGGTCCGCCAAAAAATGTTTGATAATAGACATAGCAATCCTCGCGATATTTCGCGACCATTATATAACCATAACCTATCACTGTCAGCCATGAGTTTCGTTTAATAATCGTAACCGTCACAACAAACATGCATTTTTTACTCATGAATGTGTAAAATGAGATATAGCTTTCAAATTGAGTAACTGCGTGGACAAATCAACCTATATTCCCAGCGCGTTTCTAGACGACATAAAAACCTACTTACCAGATCACCTTAGCATCGAAGACTTTATAGATACGTGCCAGTCTCCTTTACGCCGAGCAGTCAGAGTCAACACCCTAAAAATGTCTGTCACGGAATTCTTAGCCTACTGCGAAAAAAGTGATTGGCAGGCAGAACCGATCCCTTGGTGTGAAGAAGGGTTTTGGATATCAAGAAGTGAACAAGAAGAGGCTAATCTTGCTATCGGCAACACAGATATCCATTTAAGTGGCTGCATCTATGTCCAAGAAGCTAGTTCCATGTTGCCGCCCACGGCACTGAAATCGACTATCAGCAGTGATGATATTAATTTGGATATGGCGTCAGCACCAGGTTCGAAAACTTCGCAACTCGCAGCTTATATGGATGGGCGTGGCGTACTAATCGCTAATGAGCTATCTTCATCTCGACTCAAAGCCCTTGCAGCAAATATGAAACGTATGGGCATACGCAATGTTGCGTTGTCTCACTTTGACGGCTGTATCTTTGGCGATTATATGCATGAATGTTTTGATAACATCTTGCTTGATGCACCATGCTCTGGAGAAGGCACTGTTAGAAAGGACCCAAATGCCCTTAAAAACTGGTCAATTGAGTCTAATGTTGAAATTGCACAAGTGCAGAAGCAACTGATAGACAGCGCATTTCAAGCCTTAAAGCCAGGCGGTACCTTAGTGTATTCAACTTGTACGTTAACACCTCTGGAAAATCAGCAAGTATGCCAACATCTCATTGATAATTACCCTCAAGCAGTAGCAGTCGAAAACCTATCGACTTTATTCGAGGGTGCTGAAAAAGCTACAACGTCCGAAGGATACTTGCATGTGTGGCCTCAGCTATATGATAGCGAGGGGTTTTTCATTGCTCGATTTAAAAAGTTAAGCACGGTTGAAGTTAAGAACCCAAAGCAGAAAAAAGGCGCTTTCCCTTTTGAAGAACTAGGCAAGAAAACCGCTCAACTATTGTTATCCGTACTAAAAAAACAGTTTGGTATTGCCCAACTTGACGGTAAGTTGATGCAGCGCGATAAGGAGGTGTGGCTATTTCCTGACAACTTTGAAGCAATCCAAGATAAGATCAAATATTCTCGCATAGGGATTTTAATCGGTACTACCCATAAAAACGGGGTAAGATTAGAGCATGAGTTTGCCACTACTTTCGGTCACTTAGCGTCTAAAAACACTTTAGCACTAACAAAAGAGCAAGCAAAAGATTACTTTAATGGCAAGGATATACGCCTAGATGAAGTTACCAAACTAACGGGAGAGGTGATCCTCACGCTATGTGGCAGCGCCATCGGGTTAGGAAAATGGCAAAAGAATAAAGTTAAAAATAGTTTGCCTCGGGATTTAATTAAAGACGGTCTGTTGATAACTTGGGTATAACCTGAATATACCC
>NZ_JAKEVK010000233.1:0-6821 GCF_022398435.1 Pseudoalteromonas sp. Isolate6
ATCTAACTGATATATATCATTATAAAAATGGTGGCAGTGGGTATTGATAAGCTCGTCAGAACAACAGCTAATATAGGTAGCATCAAGCAAACATAGAGAGTAGCGATCTGCAAAAGCTATTTCTCTAGAGCGAGGAGGCGTGGCAAATTGGCGCATTTTATTAATGGTATGATCACCGCCCCAAATCACTCTTCCTGCTGCTTGGCTGAGCCAAAATGCAGTGACATCATCATTATGCTCATAGCGAATAAGAAAAACTCGTTGTGCGATTGGTTGGTACTCAGACTCTAATAATAATTGCGAGAGAGTTTGTAAAGCAATATCTGTGCTGTGGTTTGATTTAGATGACAAGCGCAAAACACAGCTATTACCTGCAAGTAGCGCAAATGCGAGTGAATAGGCAAAGTTTATCGGTACGTTTGCTGGGCAGATATGAAAGGTTAAGCCTAGCCCTATAGATAGCCTGTTTGAGTAGGAGCTTGTTTTCATTGATAAAAGGTTGGCCTTTCTTAGCCAAAACGCGAGCGCCATTAGATCTGGCAGCGTATTTGCCTCTGGATGTCGTCGTAGCCTTGCTGAAAGTGTATTTAAAAACGATATGGTCTGCTCTTCCCAAGCCCTTGTTGGCTGAATATGAAAATCAGATGATGAGCCAACTAAGGTTGTAAAGTGAGCTTGAATGTTATTTGGAATAAGTATCACTGCACCCTCTCACTTCCGCTTGTTTTACTCTACCCAGCACATCAAAATAGGTACCTTTCCAGCCGCACTGGCAGTCATCTTCTCCAAGCTTTACACCGATATCTTCACTTAAGATACTGTGTCCAGGGTAGCTATGAGGGAGTGCAGAAATTAATTGAATAAGCCCCAAATTACCATCTTTAACTGGTTGTAATGTTTTAAAATCTCTAATTATTACTTCAGACCATGATGAGCAGTGGAAGTGACCCTGTTTACACTCCATAAAGATAGACCCTGTTTGCTCAATCATACCGTAGTAATTGTGTACACTCTGGATTGCAGTAACGTTAGCTAATCTAGACTTAAAATGTGACTTGGTTACCTTATTTGCTTCTATTTTCTTCCAGCCACCACCATGAAGCAAAATGCTTTCGGATAAATCAATTTTTTTGCTCAATTGCTCTAAGGCTTCAACAAAATGAAGCCAAACTATATAAGTAAAGCCAAAGATAAACTTTTTCTGTCCTTGATATTTGTCTATGAATGCGTTGAGAGCATCAAAGTTTATTGTCATATCATCATTCAATGCGTAAGTGATGTCTCGCCCATACATTGAAAACCCTAAGATACCCGCAGTACGAGCCGAAAACTTTGTTCTATTTTTGACGGTAGACGGACAGTCGATAACTAGCATTGGAAGGCGCTGTTTACCAATTAAGTGAGTAACTAGTTTAGAGAGTATTTTTACTTGCAGCGCTGATGTTCTTTTATCGAGATAGATTTTGGAAACGGATTGTCCAGAGGTTCCCGAAGACATCATCGTCTTAATAACACTTTCTTGTGGTACACTTTTTAATTCTTGAGATTTAAATAGTCTGACTGGCAGAGGAAAAAACGGACTAAATGGGTGGCTATTTAAGTCAATATTAGGCATCGACTGCTTAAGCTTTGCAAATGACGGACATTGAGACAAATGAAGTTGATCTAGTTCAGCCAACTTTGATATTAATACAGATTGCTTTTGCTGCTTAGGCCATGCGTATGGTGGCCAATCAGATAATATTACTTCATCTACTTCATAAGACATTGATAATCTACCTTGCCACTTTCTAATCTAGGAATGTGTGAAACAGTTTGAATTTTGATGGCCGTATAATTAATGGAAAATAGTTCAGCGAACGTTTTTTTAAGTGTTCGTAGATCAATTTCTTCGCCATCTACAATGGCAATATTTAGCTTATCATCAGTGCCAAAGGCGACACTTTCATACCCTAATTCTTGCAACGTTGCTTCAACATGACTCAGAGATATACGATTTCCAAACACTTTGATAAAGCGCTTTAAACGGCCCTCTATATAGAAATAGCCCTGTTTGCAGCTTGCTAAATCGCCTGTTCTCAAAATGCCTTGGTTTTCATCACCTTTAGATAAGTCGAAAATAGTTTCAGCGTAACCTAAGCATACATTATCTCCCTCATAGACGAGCTCGCCTATGTCGCCTGACTCTGTGATATCGTTACCGTTCTCATCCTGGAGCCATAGTTTTCCTCTCGGAATTGCTTTACCGATACTGCCAAGGTGCGTATTCAAATCACTAGGCCGCATATAAGATATCCTAGGTGAAGCCTCTGTTTGACCGTACATCACCCAAAAATTAATACCCATTGTGTTCGTCAATGCTTGTATCTTTGACAAATATCGCTCTGCCAATTTACCACCTGCTTGTGTCATCGTTTTAAGATGGGGCAATTTCATGGTATCAAGCTTCATTCTCAGTAGTGATTCATAATGAAATGGTACTCCTGAGAAACTGGTAATTTCGTGAGTCGTCATATTTTCCCAAAATGACTTGTCCATTATCGTTTCATTTGTAAGATAAATTGAGGCACCTGCAAGTAAATGGCTGTTTACAATAGATAATCCATAAGAATAGCTAATAGGCAAATGTACAATAGCGCGCTCTAATGGGGTGATAGATAAATATTCTTTGATAGCTTGCGCGTTACTCAATAGGTTTTGTCTAGAAAATCTAACGAGTTTTGGTGAGCCGGTCGATCCTGAGGTTGAAGCCAAAAATGCCAATTGGGGATGTAAAGTGTGAGGTTTATTTAACGGGCTACATAGTAGTTGATATTGACCCTGTGAGCTTAAAACTGTGTACTTAGAGAAAATACCTGCTTTCTCTGTTTTGGTTAAAACATAGTTAGGTTGGTATGTGCACACTAGCGTTTCAAGCTGCTCTACTGCCATATTTGCACTTAAAAACAGTACTACGACTTCTGCCTCTATTGCTGCGAGGTAATGAACAAGGCAAGGGTAATCATTATTTCCGATGATAAAAAGTAAAGCCTTTTGCTGTAAGGGTTTTGCTGCATTTGCAACATCATCAAGCAGCGCTCGATAAGTATAGGATTCGCCGTTTTCAGTGATCACGGCAATGTGTTCTGGATACTGTTTGTTGATTACACTTTGAATCTTGGTCATGGGCTAAACTTTTGACGTTAAAACTGCTAATGGCATTACGTTTATTCTACAATAAAAATACTGCAAAAATCGCGCCGATATCAGATGAGTATCACATGCTCAACGTGAACATATAAATAAAATATAGCGGTACGTTTAAAACTGATATGAACTCCATGAATAGCGCCTATAACACCCGTAATGTTAGCTTAAACAAACAAAAACATTAACTTATAAGAAGAAGATAGAAAAGTATAACGTTAAAATCAGCGAAAATTCATCCAAATTTCATGGCATCACTCTCACTAACTGCTAGCTTGAGCACCCTTTGTAATTGATTTCAAAAGTTTAGTTAGTAATAGGGAGCTAAAAATGGATAACAAATTATTGACGTCTGAATGGTTGATACTATTCGTAACTTTAGTAATGGTCAGCAAGAGCCTCGCTCAAGACGCAGAAGTATCTTTAATAGGTCCTTATCTTGGTCAAACACCTCTTGGGGACACACCTCAAGTATTTGCGCTTGGCACGGTGTAAACAGAGCACAGAGATCACAATGCGTTTTTCTCTCCCGATATGAAAACTTTTACTTTACGCGAAAGGATCTGAACGTGAACCGTTGGAGTTTAATTGTGTACGAGCTGCGAGGAGAACAGTGGCATGATACGGTTGTTGGTCCAAGAGTTGGCAGGCCATTATTAGCACCAGATGGCGTGACCATGCATATGAGTAAATATGTTATGACGCGTCGAGAGGGGAGCTGGTCTGAAGCCAAAAGTCTAGGCCCTATGTTTGATAAAGAAAGCTAGGGGATCATGCGGTTAAGTGCATCTTCGAGTGGTACGTATGTGTTTGACGATAATAAAAGCGGCGATGTTATTAGGATCTCTGAGGTGAAAAACGGTCAACGCCAAAGACCGGTTAAATTAGGTCCTGAAATTAACACTGACTTATATAATGCGCATCCATTTATCGCGCCCGATGATTCTTACATTATATGGGACGGGGTTCGAGATTCAGGGTTTGGCAACTCAGATCTTTATATCAGTTTTCGTTTGAAAGACGGTAGTTGGGGCGAAGCGATTAATTTGGGAGACAAAGTAACCACGAGTGCGCGGGAGGCGTCAGCGAGCGTAACGCCCGATGGCAAATATCTGTTCTTTAATCGTACAACACCTCCAAGAAATGCTGATATTTTTTGGGTTGATGCTCAGGTAATCGAAACGCTAAAACCTGCCAATTAGCGGATTGGTATGCAGCGCACAGTGACTACTTTGGTGTGCGCTTTACTCTTTAAGTGTAGTGAAACGGAGGCTAACACATGCTACAAATGCTCAAATAACGTTTGAAGTATGTAGTCTTGAACTTTATCTACAAAAAACTAAGTGAGCAAAGGGGGAACGGGACCTGAAACGTAAAGGAAATCGGTAGAAACCCGATAACGCAAATCAATTTACAGATGCAAATTAGAGTTAGCTGTGTATAATTTGATCGCGATTGTAAAAATAAGGAAATTAATATGGATGAATCTAATACTTTAGCTGGTTATTTTGTGTGGGATTTGAGTGTGCTTTTTCTGCTGCTCGTACCGTTTGTGGTTATGGGCGCGCTGTCGTACTTTTTGGGCACGCGTAAAACACAGCAACCTAAACTTGCTGCGTTTATCGGAGTAATGTTGACATTTGCACTACCCTTAGGAGTGCTGTATTTAGTAGTACTTCTGTTAAAAGACGACCTTGAATGTCAAACTAATCATCAAAGCCTACAGGCAGGAAACTAGCATTCAGCACTAAATTGTGTGAGGCTAATTTCCATTAACCAGAGCTTGTGTTCAAGCTCTGGTTTTACACATTTCTGTGATACCAATTTGTCTTAATACTGACTCAATCTGAAAGAGCAAATTTGATGCTAACTGTGTTAAAGGTCTCTCATTTAGAGCCACTAAAATAGCAAAAATTTGCCCAGTTACTAAAGCGTAAATTTGTCGACTTGTGACTTTAAGTCGTGGGCAAGTTTACTCATTTCGTTACACGCCGTTGCGGTTTGGTTAGCGCCTTCGGTCATTTCAACGGCCGAGTAATTGATAGTCTCGATATTTTTATTCAGCTCCTCAGAAACAACTGATTGTTGATGACAAGCTGACGCGATCTGCGTACTCATTGCTGCGATGCTATCAATCTGAGATTCAATTTGATGTATCATATTACCAGCGACTTCTGATTGCTCAACACAAAGTGCAATACCTTGTTCACAGCTCTTGGTTGCCACACCGGTTTCCTTCGACTTGGTTTGTAGGTCGTTGACGATTTCAACAATTTGTGTGGTTGAATCTTGAGTGCGTTGGGCCAGTGAGCGAACTTCATCCGCAACAACGGCAAAACCACGTCCCTGGGCGCCTGCACGAGCGGCTTCAATGGCGGCATTTAATGCCAATAGATTTGTTTGCTCCGCGATTTCTCTGATCACGTCAACAACCACATTAATGTTGTGTGAGTTTTTCTCGAGATTATTGGCAAGCTCGCCTGCAGATGTCACCGTTTGTGCAACTTCTGAAATATGATTGATATTTGATTTAAGTGCATCGCTGCCTTCTCTGGCTTTTTCGCTCGCCTGATTTGCTGATTCAGCGCCCATTTCTGTACTTTTAGCGACTTCGCTAATTGCCGCTTGCATCTGTGTCATCGCGGATGCGACGGATTGCAATTCATTCTGTTGTACATTCATACCTTGTGCATTTTGGTAAGAAATAGCATTCACTTCTTCCACCGCAGCGGTTAATTGGATGGCTGAATCATTGATTATGGTGATCAAAGCGTGTAACTGTGAACGCATTTTTTCCAAAGATTGGGTCAATAAACCGAGCTCGTTTTTACCTGTATCTTCAACAGTAATCGCGTGATTTAGTTCACCACGGGCTATTTTACTTGCAAGATCCACGGATAAAGCAAGCGGTGTTTTAATCGTTTTACTCAGCAGCATACAGATAACTACTATGGTCACTGCAACGAGTATTCCGGAAATCGCCAAGGTGAATAGGGTACTATTAACTGCCGATATAGCCGAGCGCTCGGACTTTTCAACACTACTATCATTCAAAGCTTCCAATTCGCTAAGCTCAGACATGGCGTTGGCAAACAGTGGGTAACTATCCAAAATAATTCGATTTGCTTCTTTGGCATTACCACTTAGAATGAGGCTCTCATAACTATACGTGGCATTGGCGTATCGCTGCCAAGCGGTAATGAAGGCACCGAACAAAGCTTTTTCTTCTTTGCTGACAGGTAATGATTGATAAAATGCTACCTTATCATTGAGTGATTTTTTCAAATCTCTTAAAATAGTGAGCCAGTTATGCACCTCTGGATCTTCAGGGTTTAGCGCAGTACTAAACTCATCTTTTCGTATCGTTGCTAAGTCAATTTTAATGTCTTTGATGGTTTCCATTGATGGAATGCTGGTTCTGACTATGTCGTTCAGGTTGGCGTTTACTTCTTTCATTCCTTGGTAGCTCATCAGGCCAACACCAATGAAAATGACAAAAAGTAAGGTGAAACTTAACGTTATTTGGTTAGAGATAGATAGTTTTTTTAACTGCATTATTGGAGCTCAATGAATCCGTGGATGATGGTTGCTATTTAAAGAAGCGGTATTGTATTTGAAAAGTCAGTGGTTTTTAT
>NZ_JAKEVK010000234.1:0-6805 GCF_022398435.1 Pseudoalteromonas sp. Isolate6
ATGGAACGCGGCTTCATCTATAACCACATCACCTTGTAGCCCACGCAGGTTTGAGGGGCGGCTTGATAACGCTTGAATTTTAAATCCGCTGTTAGGAAAGCGGATCATGTACGTTAGGATCTCTTCTTTCTTTTCGCTGTCCCAAAATGTCTGCTCGTATACATCAGCTTTTGCCAACTGGTTAAATGCACGGGCAAACAACGCACAAGCGGCGATGTACTCCAGTGCCATTTCTTGTTTAGAGCCAACATAAAAAACGTTGCTACCGTGGCGCCTTTTAGGTTTGCTGGCAGTTAACACATTGCGGCCAGCTTCCGCCCACGTTAAACCAGTACGTCGTGACTTTTCAGCAATGCACACCCCTGACTCGTCCTCAAACCAACGTTGTTGGTAGGGTAAAAACACGGGGGCTTTGTCTGGTATTTCAAAGTCATCAGCATCAGGAACGTCAACACCGTAGAGTTGCATTTCCTCTTTTAGGTCTATTTTGGTGGGGCGGCTGGTAGCCGTTAATGTAGGCTTTTCACTCATTACGCTTTACCTAGCAATATGCCACGGATCTTGTCTTCTAGCTCTTCGCTCATGCCGTCCTCACCGCGTAACTCATCGCCTACGGCGTTTGCTGCTTCTTCAGCGAATGCTTTGCGGATGTCTTTTTCACGCTGGTGAGCCTTCATAGCTGTAGCTTCTAAACGTTGAGCGGCCAGCATGGCGTCTTTAATCATGCCAATATCAACGTCGTCATTGTCGTCTGGGTTGAGCATTTGCTTTTGCATGGCGGTAAATAGTTGTGAGCGGCCCATCTCTAAGATCATTTTTGTGGTGTCGCCCGTAGGTTTATCACCCAGCTCCGCAGTAAGTGCCTTGGTTGTCTCGCGTAGCTCTCGTAAACGCTTGCCAATAGCCTCAGTCTTTTGGGCATGGCGACTGAGGCCAGAGCGCGAAATGGTTGCCTCCTCATCCATGCCCGCATCGAGAATTAGCTGATTTACAGCAACCAAAATATCAGCTTGTGAATTGCCACTATCGCGTAGCATTTCGTCTAGCTTCTTCTTGATGTCTTCTGGCAACGCATCTATCTTACTGGGCTTGCCTCTGCGTACAGCATCACTCATGGCTACTTACTCCGAGGACCAGGGCGTTTAATACCAGGAACAACACTACGACCTGTAGCAACATCAGCACCAGTCTGAGTAATACTGGCAACCCAAGTATTGTTACTTAAACGGTCAATTGATACGTAACCGTTTTGCTCCAGCCAATTTAGTTGGGTATGCAATTGGTCACGGCTACAGCCGATAGCGTAGCGGTCTAAAATGTCTCCCAATATGCTGCTGTTTAGGCCGTAGTCAGGGGATTCGTTCAATGAGATCAAAATACTGATCCGCTGGTGTTCAGCCATTAATTCAATTATTGGCATGGGTTTACTCCGTTGTGTTGAATCGGTGGATGATTTTCTCTACACGGGTGTCACACCAAGTGCATACGAATAGCACGTAATCGACTTTACCCTTTTTATAGTCAGCTGTTGTAACCAGCTGAAAATCTACTAGAGATGTCATGTTCTGGTCTTCTTGGGTTAAAAGAGTCAGTTTGTTGCCGCATATGCATGAGCTATGAATCACTGCCATGTCTAGTTCCTCGTAATTCGTTTTCCATCAGTAGTGATGTTGTGTTTTGCAACGTGACTAATTGAGGTGAAAGTGCGTCGATCTTGCCGCCTACTTCGAGTAGGCTTTTCTCTAATCCATGAAAGTCTTCAGCACTTGGCATGTCTTCAACTCGTCGCTCCACTGCATGTACACGCCGTTCAAGCTCGTCATGCTTTGCTCGGCTCACAAATGTGGCTCTTAGCCATGCAATAGAGCCTGCGCCAACGATTACCACACCAGCGGCTAGCATTTGCTTCCACCATTCAAGTAAAAACTCCATCATGGCTTCCTGTAGTGTTTGGCTCGTCGCTCTAACAGCTCTTGGCAATCCACACAGTGCTTACAGCTATGAATTGCATCACGTCTCGCCTTTGGAATTTCAATGCCACATTCCAAGCAGTGATTAAAATCGACATCTGGGCCAACAAAATTGGCTTTGTTTTTATTGAGCGCACGCTCTAAATCTTGCTCAGCCAAGCGCTGCGCTTGATCAACTACGTCCATTAGGTTTCCTTAGATTTTGAATGGCTGAAACAGCCATGCTTTTTACTCCCGGGGCGGCTTTCTCAACGGTGCGCCCAATCACGTAGCCGCCAATACCAAGCTGCAACAGCTCCCACGCTTGCTCGCTGAGCCTAAACGCCAGCACGCCGAACGAGTCCAGTACAATGAGCACCAAGAACGTCAACATGGTGATAGGTCGCCAGCAGCGTTGCAGGCGGCTTTCGCCTTTGGCTTCAGCGGTAATAATTTGAGATTGTGCAGCCAACACCTGGCCCTGTAGCTCAACGATTCGGCCCTCAAGAGCCAGCACCTGTGCGTGGCGTTGGTTGTCGATTTTTGCAAGCTCGTTGGCGAGTTGCTGGCGTTCTTCATCGGATGTAAAAACATCATCCAATAGATTGCCAACCACGGTGCCTAGTCCCACCCAATCACTCATGACGCGCTCCAAATTGTTTGGCGAGGCGCTGTCGCACTTGTTGATAGGTGTTATGGCCGTTTAGTCGGCATTGAATGTCAGTTTCACAAACAGACTGCCAACCACGTTTGAATTTGGACTGCATCGTGCCGTCGTAGCTGTGCAGTGGAATTTGGTTGGCATCAAATGGCTCGCCGTTCTGGTGTGCGGCAACCTCAGCCTTTAATCGTTTTATGCGGCCTTGTTTATAGCTCCACTCCCAGTTACGCCCCACAGTACACCTCGGCATAACAGCGTTCAGTGATATGGCTTAGGCGGTTCATCCAGCCATTTAGGTTAGGGGTTTGGCTATTGTCATCTAGGCAAATGCGCGCATATTTACGGGCGCGGCGGCTGATCAGCTGGCTAATAAATAGGTTGGGCAAAATTGACTGACATTTTTTGAGCGTACGTGAGCCAAATACGCCATCCACCTCAGCATCTGCAATACGCTGTACTATCCGTGTAATGCCGCTTAGTCCATGTTGTACGGAGCCATCCAAGAGCATGAGTGCCACGCCGCTGTTTAACTCATCGCAGTGCATCGGTTCCCAATAGTCGCGATAGTACAGTCGTATAGCATGGTCAATGGTGAGGTTGGCGATATCGAGTCGAGGGTATGCGCGCTGGCTAATGCCAAATTTAGTTAGGCCGCCACGGTCAGACGCCACATCGTTTAGGCCGCCATCGTCACGCAAGCCGCCCTCTAAATACAAAATGGTTAACACGCTACGGCAAAACGCATCACTGTAGCCACGCAACGCAGCGGCAATATTGGGTAGTTGGCGGTAATGTTCGAGTTGTTGAGGTGTGATCATTTGGCATCTCCATCAGGCTGTGCTGATAGAGTGCCAATAGCGTTAGTGAGTGTATTTTAAACTGGATTAAAAAATTACAAGCTAACTGTTGAGATATGCCGATCTTCAATAATACCGGTATTGTCTAAGTCGGCCGTATAGTTGAACCCAAAGCCCAAGCTAACAGGTTTAATCCAAATATATTCTTCAAGGTTGCCAAAAACATCCCGAGAGCCTTTAGCAAGCAACACCACATCTTTGCGACCCACAGACATGGAGAACTTTCCTTCTTTGTCTGTGATTGCCGAAGCAATTGGGGTTAACTGTATTTTATCAATTAGCAAAGTCTCCAAGGCACACTTATTAACAAGGTCTTTGGCCTTATTATAATCTTTGCGCTTATGCGGGTTTCTTACCATCGCTATTTGCAAATCCATTAAGTCGCTTTGAGTAGGAACAACGCCGCAGTTGATTGTGGCGTAATGGCGCTGGTTTGCGAGAAATTCATTAAATTCGTCATAGTCGTAAGCTGTTACCTTAATTAAGGGCATCGGCACGGTGCTACGAGACTGTGTGAGTATGTAAGCATCACCAGAAACATTAGTAGGGATCATGAGGTATACGCCCGCTAGGCACAGCAGAGCGATGATGTAGTATTTCATAATAAGTCCTTTTAGTTGAATCAAATGTAATTGACTAATAAAACATACAAATAATTCCTGAAATTTACAATGGCGAATCACATTTGTTAAATCAAAGTTGATTAAACCACCCGAAAATCTGGGTATTGTCCGTTGCCAAAGTATCGCATCATAACGCTAAATACGGGCGCTCTGTCGCAAATGAGTAAAATTATTCCGAAAATAAACACAAAACTGTTTGCCTAACATTTGTCAAATGTTATAGTTGAGTTAATGGATTGAGTAACCAGTAGTAACGTGGCAGGAGAGCCCAACCCTCCGTTCCCATTTTTAATCTAGTTTAAAATAAATCCATTTAAAAAGTGTTAAGCTGATAGCTCCCAACTACAGGAGTTTTTAAAAATGCACATAAAAAAATCTAGCAAAAGTACTATCAAGCTTCTTAATAAAAGAACGTTGATTTTGATTACTGGTGGTAATGGCAGCGGGAATGATCCTGGTGCAAAGACTAAAGCTGTGGAAGCTCCAGAAGTCCAATATTATGCAGGTTTGAAAAGCGATAATAAGAAGTAAGTTGAGTTGTAAACATGTTCCCAGATTACCTAAACAAGCTACATGAGATAAATACATGGATTTGGTTGATTTCAGTAATTGCACCATTGGTGATGTATTGTTTGAAAATCGGTTCTCGCTCTTATTACATAGCTTCGGCAGTCTGGGTTCTTTCTCAATTCTTGAACCTTAGGATTGAACCCTATTTAAATGAGATTGTCTCTGCATCGAGGGACAATCTAGTGTTTTGGTACGGTACTTGGGCAACTTTAGATGTTTTGTGTATATTTGTGATCTACTACGCTCATATTAGACATAAAGCTTGTATCGGTTTCACATCACTGAGTGTTATGTTTGCGTATTCAGCGTTGGGCTTCCTTCAAATAGCTCGATTCTTTGAGCTAGAAATTTTCGGCACGCACCATTTAAGCACGTTATACACACTGGGAATTAATTCAGGGAATCTGGCGATAAGCTCGTTGATCGCTTTACCGTTAGTCGGTTATCTATGGGAATATAAACTCAAGCCAAGGAATCAAAATGTTTAGTCTTATATATTTTTCCGGTTTAATAATATTGAGCATAACAATTATGATGGCCTCTGTTAAATTGCGAGGAGGTCCAAAAGACTACGTGAACAGTGATGCTTTTCAGGATGATAGACTGGGAACCAAAGCTTATGTGCTACTTAGACAAAGAAGAGATATTGACAGCATGAACGACCAATTTACAAAATATATGGCGTTGGTTGAGTGGAAAGATGAGGCTGATGCCTTCAACATTCTTTGTGAGTCGAGTTATAAAAATACAAAACCATCAAACCTTATTGAGTTCAGCAAAAAAAAGTAGAGGGTTACTTTGAGCTTCTACTTTTTGATTCTATTACCTCTGGCTGATACACCTCTCCAATCTCTCGAAACAAACTAAACATTGCCATATTTACCAAAGATTCAACTTTCGCATCTGGTGACTTCGTCAGCAAGCCTAACTCAGCCGTATTGTATAAAAACGCAGTCAGAGCTTCTTGAATATTTTGCTTGCTAAAGCAAACAACTCCATCTTCCTGGATCTGAGTACGTTTGCCTGTTACTAGATAGCCAACATCAAATCCTAACTTCGCTAGTTCAGTTAACTTGTCTGAAGGTATTGGGGTACCACTTTCCCACCTGTAATAGGTGGACTTACCAACTTGAATAGAATCATAGACTTGCTTTTGTTGGAGGCCTAGTCTCTCTCGTTCTTCAATTAATTTATGGTTCATATATGGGAATTCATGTTGACAGGGTTCACATGTGAACCCTATACTTAGCCTAACAATTAACCAAACCTTTTATTTTCACTCGCCAAAGTTCAGGTAAAAGGTTTACTCAAAAAGGTAATGTACTATGAAATCCTCCGAAATTAAACAAGCTATTGCAAACGAAGGCTATTCGCTTTCTATGGTTGCTGATGCACTAGGTGTTAGCCTCGCAACTGTTTCAGGTGTCGTTTGTGGGCACACTAAGTCTCAAAAGGTCGCTAATGCTATTGCCAAGATCATAGGTAAAGAGACCTGTGATGTTTTCCCCAATGTCACAGTAAGCCCACCAAGAGGGCTGATTAACAGAGAGCAAGGCGTTAACCAGCTTCAGCAGCTTTTGGCCTCGTAAGGGCTAAGTAACCACTTTACTAATAACTGAGTTACCGAACTTACAGGAGCCACACAATGCACATAATTAGCCCGTACATAGCACAATGCTATCAGCGCCAACAAAGCCGTGTTTTGTTGTTGGTACAAGCGATTAACCACCACTCTGCGCTCAATATGCGTATAGCTGCCAAGTTCAACAATAAGTTGACGCAGTTCTTTAGCGCTCGCGCAGTGCACAGCGGCACAAGGTTTATCGTCAATACACAGCCATTCAAGCAAGTTATTAAATTGGTAAGTAGCAAATTCGGTTTGCATGGTTTGATCTCCCGTTTTCGTGATGATCAAATTCTAGCCAGTAAGATCCTCTATTTGGAAGTTCCAAAAATTCTTTCTTTTTGGAATACCCGTAAGCTGACTTTAGCATTGCAAGTTGGGGGGACTTATGACCAAGCCTAAACGCCGCCAGTGGAGCCGTGTAGTCGCTCGCAGCCTACCTGAGTCCTTACAACTTTGTAAGGAGCATGGAATGGCGACACGCAATATGAGCGTGCCACGCATCGCCGATAGAACGGGCG
>NZ_JAKEVK010000235.1:0-6720 GCF_022398435.1 Pseudoalteromonas sp. Isolate6
AATAAATACAAAATATATTTGTAAAAAATGAAAAACTATAGCGTGAGCCTAGGCGCAATGTAGTCTAGAAATGCTGAAATCCGAGAAGATACACCACTATTTTGATAATACACGGCTTGCACCGCTTCTCTGCGGTTTGGCGAAATAATTTGCTCGGTAAATACCTCAACGAGTCTTCCTGCTTTTATATCTTGTCTCACCATAAAGTTAGATAGCAGTGCAATACCATGGCCTGCAATACACAATTGCCTCACGGTCTCACCACTGGATGCGCTAATGGAAAACTTGAGTTGCTGCGGATTTTGTAAAGGCCAGACGTTGAGATGCGGGGCATCGGTAAAACCTATCAAGTTGTGATTTGAAAGAGTAATCAACGGTTCACTGCCTAAAAACTTACTTATATAGTCAGGGCTCGCAACAAGGTGAAGTTTACTTCGGCCTAACAATCGAGCATGAAGGTTAGAATCAGCTAAGTCACCAATTCGTATCGCGATATCGGTTTTATGCTCTAACAAATCGATGATGCTGTCATGGCTAGTTATTTCCAAAGTAATATCGGGAAAGGCTTCATTAAAACCTTTTAATATAGGCGTAAGCTGGTGAAAAACGAAAGGGCTTGCAGCATCAACTCTCAATTTACCTGCCGGCGAAAATCGTAACAGCTTTAACGCTTCTTCGCCTTGCTCAATGGTATTGAGTGCCTGTCGCGCATAGCGTAAAAATAGTTCGCCTTCTTCGGTTAGCTCTATCCGCCGAGTAGTTCGATTGAATAGCGTTACACGCAGGGACTTTTCTAGCCGAGTTACCGCTCTTGAGACCTTTGCAACTTGTTCGTCCATCAGATTTGCTGCAGCGGAAAAACTACCAGTATCGACAACACAGATAAAAGCTTCTAGATCTTCGGTTTTAGAGCTAACGGGCATATGCGTTCCTTTTCATTTTCTACAAAAGTATTTTGTCATTTTTACTGTTTTTTGCAAATAAAAAAGCTTTCACACTACATCAACTTATTGCTTATCACCTCAGAAGGGTTTATTTATGCCACTTGCATTACTGGCGCTGACATTAAGCGCATTTGCCATTGGTACCACCGAATTTGTCATTGTTGGTTTAGTACCTACCATCGCTTCAGACTTATCAGTTTCACTGCCTAGTGCAGGGTTGCTGGTGAGTTTATATGCCATCGGCGTTGCCGTTGGTGCGCCCGTCTTAACCGCACTGACAGGGCGATGGAATAGAAAGTCTGTATTACTTAGTTTGATGGCACTCTTTGTCTTTGGCAATTTGCTTGCGTGGCAAGCGCCCAGTTATGAAAGCCTCATTATGGCGAGGATCATGACGGGACTCGCTCATGGTGTGTTCTTCTCTATTGGTTCTACGATTGCGACAAGTTTGGTCTCAAAAGACAAGGAGGCAAGTGCCATAGCCATTATGTTCACGGGCCTGACCGTGGCGCTCGTAACGGGTGTCCCCTTGGGTACTTGGATTGGCCAACAGTTTGGCTGGCGAGCCACGTTTCTAGTAGTTTCTGCTTTAGGTGTTGTTGCTCTCTTGGGAAGTGCACTATTGATTCCAAAGAACCTAAAGCAAAGCGCATCAGCCAGTCTGTCTGAACAGGCAAAGGTATTATTGCAACCCAGATTACTGCTCGTCTATCTTATGACCATACTTGGCTACGGTGGAACCTTTACGGCATTCACTTATCTTGCGCCAATTTTACAACAGGAAGCTGGTTTTAATGCCGCTACAGTCAGTATTATTATGCTGGTTTATGGTGTATCCGTTGCCATTGGCAATATCTATGGCGGCAAATTAGCAGACAAAAAGGGGCCAATAAGCGCTTTGACCATCATCTTCGCGTTACTCTCGGTCATTTTAGCTGTGTTGACATTTACCATGCAGTCGAAAGTAGGCGTGGTGATCACGGTATTAATGTGGGGAGCATTTGCTTTTGGAAATGTGCCTGGTCTTCAGGTCTATGTTGTACAGTTAGCCGAAAAATATAGTCCAAAAGCGGTGGATGTCGCATCAGGGTTGAATATCGCTGCCTTCAACGTTGGAATTGCATTCGGCTCCATCCTTGGTGGTCAAATTGTAGAAAGTATGTCTTTGCAGGACACCGCTTGGGTAGGGGCACTTATCAGTGCTGCAGCCTTATTAGCAACCCGTTTTAGTGGCTATCTGGATAACAGATCTTTATTGAAGGCTCAAGTTGTAGAGTAGGTGACGGCTCATCCGGAGGAATTTTGCTAAAAGATCGCCACGTGAAGTGGCTCCTACGAAAGGCGGTCTGGTTTAGTAAATATTTGAACTCCACCAAAGTAGGAGCAGGTTAATCCTGCGAGCTTTTGTTAAAGATCGTCACGTGAAACGGCTCCTACGAAAGGCGGTCTGGTTTAGTAAATATTTGAACTCCACCAAAGTAGGAGCAGGTTAACCCTGCGAGCTTTTGTTAAAGATCGCCACGTGAAGCGGCTCCTACGAAAGGCGATCTGGTTTAACAAATAGTCAAGCCTCGCCAAAGTAGGAGCAGCATAATCCTTGCGAGCTTTTGTTAAAGATCGCCACGTGAAGTGGCTCCTACGAAAAGGCGATCTGGTTTAGCAAATATTTAAGTCTCACCAAAGTAGGAGCAGGTTAATCCTGCGAGCTTTTGTTAAAGATCGCCACGTGAAGCGGCTCCTACGAAAGGCGGTCTGGTTTAGTAAATATTTGAACTCCACCAAAGTAGTAGCAGGTTAATCCCGCGAGCTTTTGTTAAAGATCGCCACGTAAAGTGGCTCCTACGAAAAAAGCAATCTGGTTTAGCAAATAGTCAAGCCTCACCAAAGTAGGAGCAGGTTAATCCTGCGAGCATTTGCTAAAAGATCGCCACGTTAAGTGGCTCCTACTAGGCTAAACAGCGCACTATTGTTTGGGGATCGCATTCCCTTTAAACGACACTTTGATATTCGTCACTTTACTTAAGTCATAAAGCTGTGGATTTTTCAGCTTAATTGACCAAGTAGTAAACGGAGTTGGTTTAAAGTAATTAATCGCATAATCGTTTGCGATTGCACCACTGGTGATTGGATCTATGCGTGTCGTTTCACTATCTAACAACTCGTAACTCACCAATCGGTATAACGATTCGGCACTAAATTGATAGGGTTGCCCTTTAAACCTATCTTGATATGAACCGCTTGACCTTACCTCGATATCGTAGCGCTGGTTCTCATTCAATCCCGAACCTTCTAGTACAACATTGACCTCGTCTAATCTAACTCGATCAAATTGGGAAAAATCAATGTCTTCTAACGACAGCGTGAAACTCATCTCACCATCTTGCGCAAAATCCTGCAATTGTTGCTGCGCATTCAACTCTTCTATGGTGAGCATAAAGTCTTGAGGTCGAGGGTTAAAGCGTAATAATGACGCGGCCTCTTGCTCACGTAGCAAGGCTAAGTCGCGGCGGTATTCTTGATAACTTTGATTAAGGCTTGGTGTCACTATGGTGTCATCAAGTGACCAGTAGCTAAATGCCGCCTGATAGTTTGTTAATGCTACAAATATCGGACGTTTTAGATTATTCAGAGTCCGAAATAGCTGCTCCTCCATTTCCTGAATTTCATCTAGACTGTTTTGATTGTTTTGTAAAAATGCATCTATATGGTTGATCTGCTTGAGTTTTGCATCAGCGGTGATCCGCAAATCTATCTGTCTAGACTGCTCCTGGGCAATATCAATTTCTACAGCCACAATTGCCTTACCATGATTAATTAACTTTTCGATAGCAACAAGATAGTCGCTTGAACCGTCAATATCTTCATCTATAGCTTTTTTCATTTGTGCTTTAGCGGTTATTAAAAATTCATCCCAAATTCGATTTGCCTCTTCTTTGGTTGGAATGAGTGAGTTAAGGCGATTGAACTCTTGTGCAAGCTCACTACTAGAAAACGAATCGGCAGTTTTTTGCGATAATACGTTTAACTGGCCGCTAACCTTTTGTACTTTATCCATTAATGATGCTATATCATCAATTTTGGTTTTTAAGTCATTGATCTCTTGGATTGTGGCGGGTAAGCTCGCTACTAAGTCTTTCAGGCCACTGGTGTCTCCCCCTGCAGCTCCTGCAAATGCAGTGCCTGCACTAATTACGGTTTCAAGTACTTTAAGTCCGATTTCTGTAATTTTATCTAGTTTGTAGTCTAAAATTCCTTGCTGAAACTCGACCCCTGAATAGAAGACGTTATTTTCTTGTCCGCTGAATGCTGCTTTTTGTTCATCTAGTGTCTTTACCAAGCTCGTCAGTTGCTCTACTGAGCGAGAGATAATTCGTTGCTCAGCAGATGCAACATCGAACAGGTTATCCTGCATTAAAGTGAGATCTTGGCGCTTGTTTTCTAAACTTCGGCCTTGTTGCTGAAAATTACTATAGCTATCCTGATATGCTTCCATCGCATCAATGTATGCTTTGATGGTTAGCTCATAAAAGTCGCGGGACAAGCTAGGAACATAGTTTTTGTTAAGTGTTGCATACGACAAAAACTGCTTAAAGTTAGCAAGCTGCAAGTAAAAGTTCTTAGCTTGAACTGATGACTCTCTAACATCATGAGCTGCATTTAGTATAGACTCAGGCCAGCTCAACATCTCAATGCTCAACGCTGGGTTTTGATCATAAATGGCCGCCGCCATATCGAACGACTTTTCAAATGCATCTAAAAAGTACTCTTTGTGCACCGAAGTTAGTGACGTCAGCGCGGGGGAAATAGGCGTCGCAAACTTATTCCCTTGTATAACTTGATATAGCGTACCAAAGGAGTCTGGTGCGATGCTAAAACGTTCAATTTCACCGCCGCTGGGTGAATGAGCTGTCACTATATTGATATTAGCCTCAACTTTATCGGCCATGAATACCAGTGTTGATGCTTGGGCATTTTGAGTATCTAAATTAATACTCACCGTACCATTACCCATTATTTTGCGTGCGACGATAAAAACCCTTTTATTTGGCGCATCGAAAATCATGTTTCGGTCGATTTCCACGGTATCTGCAGCAATGACAATGGTATTATGATCTCTAGCACTGGTAAGTACGTCATTCAGGTTGACATGTAATGCCGAGACCAAGTAATTTTGTGTGTCTATCTGTTGTTGATTTGTTGTTGTAACGCTTGGTAAGTTTTGACTTAACTCAAGATTATATAGCTCGTTCCAAGTCGCTGCTTGGCTCGAAAAAGCGCAGCCAATCAACAAGCTGAGTAAAGTTGGTTTCATAGTAATTCCTTATTGCAACATACAAGACGCGCCTATTGAGCACTCTGTGAATGTAGGGCGCTCAATAGAAGTTTAGTTATGATGCTTATAATTTAAGTCTAGTGATACTTACTGCTGTGATGTTGGCAGGTAGGCGTTCTGTAGAAACGTTCTTGCTTTGTCTGCGATGTCTTTCCATGAATTGCTGGCATTGCTGGCAAGAGGTGAAGAAACTATCCCTGCAACAATCACGTTGGCATTACGTAACGCATTGTCACTGTTTAATTGTGTCAATACATCTCGAAGAGATTGCATATCTCCATACAAAGACTGCCAGTGCACTTGAACTTTACGAACATTGCCAAGCGCTGTTTCAATTTTTTCGTTCATGCCTTCCACTTGCCCTTTGGCAATTTGATACGAGGCTGCAAGACTCATCGCGTGGGCGAGTTCCTTATTCGCCGTCTCAATTTGAGACTCTACTTTATTAATCTCGCTCTTTACTTCTTCTAACTGTGCGCCTTGGATACTACCGCCAATGATTAGCCCAAGCACACCGCCGAGACTACTTAAGCCAATACCTGTTTTTAAATCGCTCTTTTCATCATTTAGATCGTTGAGTCGTCGTTGTAAGGTACTAATTCGATCTCGGATGTTAGCTGGCTGGTCTTTATTTAAGATATCTTCAAAAGTGCCTTCCAGTGTATTTAATTGTCCAGAATGTGTAGTTAAATCTCCCTGAAAGGTGACGAGTTGATCTACCACTGTTTGGGTTTTTGTTAGATTACCATCAACAAAATTCATGAAGGTGTTTAGAAATGAAATTGCGACTTGTCGACTTTGTTCGGCAGCTTGCAGATCTCCGCTTAGCGACGCGTTATGTAACTTTGTTAGTTCATCAATAAACGGCTGAATTAGCAATACATGGGTATCGGAATAATTTGCTAATTTCGTCGCGAGATCAATGATGCTTGGATAAAGCTTATGATTCCAGTTCTGACCCGACGCATTGATTGACTCAAAGGTTGTCATCAGTGCTATGTAGTCGTTATTTAGAGGCGTATCCGCTGGATATCGCGTCGCACTTCTAAAGGCTGCTTCGGTATTCGGTAAACTGACAGCTGACTCGGCAAAAACTTGAATCGTATGCCACTGTTCCTGAGTAAGTAGAAAGTTATCCGAGCCGACATCTATAAACAATGGTGAGCCTTCAATATCGCCTTGAAGCGTATCGTACATAATTGGTGAAATTTCAGGGACGGCGGTATTTGCCGTAGCAAGCTGACTAAGTCCAAATAATTGTAGTGACGTTACGATAGCAATTGCGCTTTTCTTTAACTTAATTGGTTTCATCTTTCATATTCCTTAATCAATATGTGTTCTAGCTTTTAAGTTGTACGAAACTCTTTTTAGTTTCAAAAGTACAACTTCAGATAAAAGTGCATGTAGTTAAAATGTTAACCAAATGTACTTTTAATATTATTG
>NZ_JAKEVK010000236.1:0-6545 GCF_022398435.1 Pseudoalteromonas sp. Isolate6
GTTTATTTTTAATATTTGGATAGTAGGCTTTGTGCGACTTTATTGAAGGAGCATTTTTTCATGTCTGAATTATCCAGAACCCAAGATATTACGGACCCCGAGGGGTTACAGTTTCAAATTCAAATCGACGACATTGCGGTTAATGCATGCGATGGCGAAACCGTGTTGTCTGTTTTGCTTGCGGCGAACTATAAGCAAATCATGGAAAGCGATCGAGAGGCCGTATCCGGTGCTTATTGTGGTATGGGCGTTTGTCATTGTTGTCAGGTAACAATAAACAAACAACATAAACAAAAGGCTTGCCAAACCTTAGTACAACCCAATATGCAGGTTGAAACTAAACAAAATCGTTTCAAGCAGGTTGGAGTATAGTGATGTCTACTTGTCAAAAAGAAAAAATCGTTATTGTTGGTGCAGGACCTGCAGGCGTCAGCTGTGCAGCTGAGCTGGCTAAATATGGCATTACTAGCACCTTAGTTGATGAAGCGCCAAAAATTGGTGGAGTTATCTATCGCGGTCCACTTAGACAGGCGAGTAAGCTTCCTCATTTAGATGAAAATCTTAAACGAGCGATGGCTGCACTAAAGGTACGCTACGAACATCATAAACAAGATATAACGCTACAACTACAAACCAAAGTGCTTGGGCCTGAGGGTGAAAGTGGTTTATTGTTGCAAACACAAAATCAGCTAACACAAATAGATTACACTAGGTTGGTTTTGGCAACTGGTTGTCATGAGCGCAGTGTGCCATTTGAAGGGTGGCAGTTGCCTGGTGTGATGTTAATGGGCGGGATGCAACTTCAGCTTAAAAGTGGGTTAGTTCGACCAGGGAAAAAAGTGGCTTTAGTCGGAACTGGACCATTATTGCCATTGGTTGCTTGCCAGTTGCATAAATCCGGGGCACAAGTGGTTGGCGTATATGAAGCGAGTCGCTTTAGTGAACTGGCGAAAGAGACCGTGGCGCTGCTCAATAAACCTAAGCTTACGCTTTCGGGATTGAGTATGTTGGCGTATCTCAAAAAGCATAATATTCCGTTCAAGTATGGCTATGGCATCGTGAAAGCAGAAGGCCAAGAAAAACTCTCCAGTGTTACCGTAGCGCCTTACGATGAGCACTGGCATGCGGACTTGTCAAAAGCACAGCATTTAGCCGTGGATAGTTTGGGAGTTGGCTATGGTTTTGTTGCCCGCACACAGCTTGCCATGCTACTTGGGGTTTCTCATCAGTACACCACCACGAATGGCTATGTGCCTTTATTAGATGACAATTTACGCAGTAGCTTAAATTCAATTTTTGTTTGTGGTGATACCAATGGTTTGTTAGGTGCGGAAGCGGCTATCATTGAAGGAAAAATAGCCGCAACCATGCTTGCCTATGAGCAAGCCTGTTTAAGCGAGTCGAACTTCCACACGCGAATGCGCAAGCTCAAAACTAAGCGTAAGCAAGCACAGAAATTTAGAGCTGGATTTGATCGCTTCTCGGCGCGTCGAGAGGGGCTGCTTGCATTAACACAAGCAGATACCGTGGTGTGTCGCTGCGAACAAGTAAAGCGCCAGCAACTCGATTTAGCGTTGCAACAAGGTGCGAAAGATTTGTCTAGCGTGAAAATGAGAACCCGTATTGGCATGGGAGACTGCCAAGGAAAAATGTGCTCTAGCTATGCACTAGACCGACTGCACGCTGCAGGGCACTTAGATACACTCGGTGTGATAAGGCCAAGATTCCCACTAGACCCAATTCCATTTACTTTACTGGAGAAAAACCATGAAGCAGTATGATGTCATTATCGCAGGTGGCGGTGTAATAGGCGCTGCTTGTGCTTACTTTTTAAGTCGTGATACCAACCTAAAAATCGCGTTAGTGGATTTAAAAAAGCCGGGTAACGCGTCTCGTGCATCTGCGGGTGGATTATGGGCAATTGGTGAGTCGGTTGGACTTGGCTGTGGTGTGATCTTCTTCAAAACCTTGTCTAAGCTCCAAAGTGAAGGAGATACCGAAGCTGCGGAAACATTGCGGCCGCATCAATTACCAGAATGCTTTTTTGAACTTGCGCTCAAGTCAAACGAGTTATATCCAGCACTGCATGAAGAAATGCTGACCAGACACGATGTCGACTTTAAGTTTGAACGTACCGGTCTCAAATTCATTATGTACAATCGTGATGATGAAATATATGCAGATAGCATAGTGTCTGGGATCCCTAATTTGTCTTCGCAGATCCGTTGGCTAGACCAACAGCAATTACGTGCAGAGGAGCCTTACATCACTCCTGATGCGATTGGTGCAATAGATTTTATTTGTGACCATCAGGTAAACCCATACCGATTAGTTGATGCGTATACCGAAGGCGCGCGCCAAAATGGTGTTGAGTTATTTCTGAATACCGAAGTGCTAGAGGTACTGCGTGAAGGCAATAAGGTGATAGGCGTGAGGATGCAAGATCAAAGTCTGCATTGCGACACTCTAATTAATGCCGCTGGCGCCTGGGCGGATGACATTTACCATCAGGCAACAGGTAAACACATGCCAGTTTACCCAGTTAAAGGTCAAATAGTGTTGTCTGAGCGCATGCCTAAAGTATTAAATGGTTGTATCAGTACCAGTGATTGCTACATTGCACAAAAGGATAACGGCGAGATTTTAATTGGCTCATCAACGGAGGAAAAAGGCTTCGACACCACCAATAGTCTAGATAAAATTACCGAGTTGTCACAAGGTGCTATGAAGTGTTTGCCGGTGCTAAAAGAGTCGAGTATTAAACGTTGCTGGGCGGGACTTAGACCTGGTACACCGGATGAGCTGCCAATTTTGGGCCCCGTTGATGGAGTGGAAGGTTACATTAATGCGTGTGGGCACTTTAGGACGGGGATTTTAATGTCGGCCATTACTGGCACGCTTATTACTGAACTCATGACAGGCAAACCTACCTCTGTTGATTTAGCTCCATTTCGCGTTGAAAGGTTCGAATAAGCATTTGATTCTGCTGTCTTAATGGGATATATCTAATTGCTGATGAATATTCCATTAAGGCAAGATAGACGGTGCAATTACGCAAGCCTAAAAAACTAAACCGAGGTGATACCCTTGCGATTGTATCACCTAGCTGGGGTGGCCCAGGCACATTTCCCCATATTTTTGAGCAAGGGTTAGCAAACCTGCGTTCGCTTGGTTTTAATATTGTTGAAATGCCGTCGGCTCGAACTGCCGCAGACGTGCTTTTTTCACAGCCACAATTACGTGCAAAAGATATTAATGATGCCTTTGCCGACCCGAATATAGCCGGGATAATTTCTTCCATTGGTGGTTCAGATTCCGCGCGGATCCTGCCTTATTTGGATAAATCCGTTATCTTGAATAACCCTAAGTTTATGATGGGCTATTCTGACTTTTCCACGTTCACTACATTGCTGAACCAATGGGGATTAGTCACCTTTAACGGCCCATCGGTCATGGCCGGTTTCTCCCAGTACCACAACGCTAGTGCTGAATATCAAGCCTATTTAGCGCAGGCGCTGCTAGGTGAAGTCCATTATCCAATATTCAAAGCCTATTCTCATGGATATCCGGAGTGGGCAATACCAGAAAACGTCGGTAAGCTGCATCCCTCAATAGCAACAGATGGTCCTAAAGTACTGCAAGGTACAGGGCAAGTGGAAGGGCAGCTATTTGGCGGTTGTTTTGAAGTGATGGAGATGCTAAAAGGCACAGAATACTGGCCATCGCCGTCATTTTGGCAAGACAAATTGCTATTTTTAGAAACCTCTGAGGATAAACCCAGTCAAGACTATATTCGCTTTTGGTTACGTAACTATGGGGTGATGGGGGTGTTTGAAAAAGTATCCGGCTTAATGGTTGGCCGTGCGCGGGATTACAGCGAACGCGAGATGGCTGCGCTTGATGAAGTGATTTTATCGGTTGTACGTGATGAGTTTGGCTGTGACAGTTTACCCGTAATAACTCGGCTTGACTTTGGCCATACCGATCCGCAGTGGATTTTGCCGTTAGGAATACAGCATCGCTTGGATTTGGATAACTTCAGTCTAGATGCGATAGAGCCGGTATTTGATTTGTTGTAGTGGTGTGATGAGGGAGAAAAACCGTGCTGGTAGTTTTTTTTGGTGCTTGCAGGCAAATTTACTGCTTTTGAGAGAAAAACTAGAACTCGCAGTCAATACTAATCCCCCTTTAACACACCCGAAAAACATAACTGCTCGGCGGGTAAACCACCTCCCACAAAACTATCTGCACTGCTAATTAAGAGGCTATGCTGATAGTTTTTGCAACCCTTGCAAACAGCTTTATCGTAAAAATCGTAGAAGATCTCACAAGCAACTTATTCCCCCTCCATCACACCCGAAAAGCATAAGCCGATATGCAATGTGCCGACAGGATGTCGGCCAAGTCTTGTCTGGCATAGTGAGAAATCATTGATGAAGAAATCATTGATGAAGAAATCATTGATGACACCCACTACTATTAACATCAAAGCTGAGGAAGTGAAGTAAAAGAATATCTAAACACTCCAGTCATTTTGGTCAAAAACGTTTATCGATAGGTTAATTCTTATCGCCTAGGCATATCTCTACATTAAAACAGGGTTATCGCCGCACGACAAAGCACTGCTAATACAACAGTAAGAAAATTCTAGAATTGAGAATGTGAGTTATGCTAAGCCAGCAAGCGCTCGCAGTTTGTTAGGTTTGTCCGTCGTCGTTTTTGCAGTGTTTCGCAGTAAGCGGTTATCCTACGCTCTCGGCCAACCGCGCCGTGGAATATCCGAGAAAACTGCGTAGTAAGTTTTATCCAGTTCTCAGGCTCAATATTGAGTCGAGTGAGTATGGGTTGTGACTCAAAAATATAGCCTCGTTTGTCGGCGCGAATATATTGGCCTGTGAGTTCAACCAATTCGATATAAGACTTGAGCTCAAAAGGCAGGCCTTTAGGCATGTGTTTTCGTGGGCTGCCAGCAAAGCGTAATAGGCTTTTTGGTTGTTTGCCCAGCTTAGCGTGGTCGATGCGTTTTTTGATGCTGGTGTAGTCTGAGGTTTCAGGCGTTGCGGCAATTTTGGCTCGAATTGGGTTTAGGTCTACGTAAGCGAGGCAGGCAGCCAGTGCAGCTTCATCCAATAGTGCTTGGGATTTGAATCGTCCTTCCCAAAACCGACCTGTACAATTATCTTCTTTATTTGCTCGGCGGGCGATGTCTTCGTTAAGCACTCGCATAAACCAGCTAATATCTGCGAGCCTTTCTCTGTACTTATCAACCAGCTCATCGAGTATCAATTGCTCCGACTCATTGAGTGGCTCATCTTCAATAAACTTTTGGCTTATCCAATTGCCTTTAAATAACTTGTGCCATCGCATCACAGTCGCTTTATCCGACAGGCGCTTAGCCTTTTTATCATCAACATATAAAACAATATGGGTGTGATTACTCATCACGGCATAAGCACAGACATCAATACAAAACACGGAGCCCAGCATCGGAGCTTTTCTTCAACCCAATCCCGGCGGTGCTCGTATGATTTTCCAGAAAATTTATCTTCACCGCATAAAAAGGCGCGCCTTACGCAACGGGAGATACAGTGATAATATTTGGTGTCGGTTAAACTGATTTGTCTTTTACGGGCAGTAGCCATAGTTTAGTTTCCTCAATCCTTTGAGTGTAGATTCAAAGCTTAGGCGGTATCTTAGGAAGGTGCAAATTAGCGGTGGGTGTCTGGTTTAAATTGTGATACGGGCAGTAGCCATAGTTTGGTTTCCTCAATCCTTTGAGTGCAGAATTAAAGCTTAGGCGGTATCTTAGGAAGGTGCAAATTAGTAGTGGGTGTCAGCTATTTATTCATTAGGAAGGTGCAAATTAGTAGTGGGTGTCAGCTATTTATTCATCTTAGGAAGGTGCAAATTAGTAGTGGGTGTCAGCTATTTATTCATTTAGATTTCGAGAGAAGTATTTGAACATGGAAGAAATAAGAAAGATTAGAGAAGCGTGGCTACAAGCCTATTTGGATGGTAACACAGTTACACTTGAGCAAATTGAGTCTGAGAATTTTTCTATTGTATCTGGGCAAGGTGTTGAATCTAACCCGGCTAGGCTCAAAAATATCGCGGCTCGCAAATTAAACGGGAAATGGTTTGGACCCTTTACCAGTTTTCAGAACTCCCAAATGGAGTATCAACAGTTGGGTCCAGTTACAACTGTAACTGGTTTTTGCCAAATTATAGGTAAAGATAGGATAATTCGCTCGAGCTACATTTCCGAAGTGTGGCAAAAAATAAACGGCAAGTGGCGAATCATCCTAGCGCATGCTTCGGCGAAAAATGAGATTTAACAAATTGTACATGCCTATTTCAGCTAGAAAGAATCAAGTACAAAACAAGTGACACCCTCACTATTAATATCAAAGCTGAGGAAGTGAAGTAAAAAAGTATAAAAATACTTCAATTGGGCTTTGTGCGTTACTCACAAATTATGGCTAACTATTTTTGCCGTTAATTTTGGCCTAATTAACAAAAAATAACTGTAGTTCTATGAAATATTT
>NZ_JAKEVK010000237.1:0-6501 GCF_022398435.1 Pseudoalteromonas sp. Isolate6
ATAAAAATGCATTATGTTTTGTCTCAAAGAACTGATGGGCAGTTTTGGCTAGATAATAAAAATATTAACAGTATTCCTGACGAGCTGAGAAGTAAACTAGCCCATTGGCAGAATAACCCTTTAAGTAAGTATGATTTTGCTAGTGCTTTCGAACCATTTGTCATGGATAGTTACCAATATGTACTTTATGGTATGGGTTTTAAGACAGAAGTTGATTCGAGTAGACTCAGTGCTGAGAAAACAAAAAAAGCACGCGCTATGTTTGCGGAAGTTAATAAATATAGAACCTTAGTGCAGGAAAAACTGCCTAATCACAGGGAGCTTATAGAAAAACTAAAAGAGTACAAGTTTCCTAAGGTGTAATTATGAATGAAAGAATAAGCAACAGTGTGCCCAAAAGTATCGCGATTATAGGTGGTGGCACTGCAGGCTGGATGAGCGCTATTTTACTTAAGTCTCATTGGGTTAATACAAGAGTTATATTGATAGAGTCACCTGATGTGCCTGTAATAGGTGTAGGCGAAGGCTCAACACCTGCATTAAAATATTTTTTTCAATCACTAAATATCGATGAAAAAGAGTGGATGCAAAGGTGCAATGCAACCTACAAGGTCGGCATTCAGTTTCCAAACTGGTCAACAGTACAGGGCTATGAGAGTTACTTTCATCCATTTTTTTCAGCTCTGGATAGCCAAACAAGCACAGCTTTTGTAAAACAAGCAAAAAAATGGCGACAAGGAGAGCGGGTTAATGTACTGCCAGACAACTTTTTTGTAGCAGCATCACTGGCGAAAAAACACAAAGCGATAATAACAAAGAAGCCTTTGCCCATTGAGCTTGATTATGGTTATCACTTTGATTCTGCATTACTAGGTGATTACCTCAAAGAAAAAAGCATTGAGCGAGGTGTAATTTATCAAGAAGCGACGGTCGATAGTGTAATCCACAGCGACAAAAATATTGACTTTTTAGTACTCGATACAAAACAGACCGTTACGGCGGAACTATTTGTAGATTGCACAGGCTTTTCTGGGGTTTTGGTAAATAAAGCTTTAAAAAGAGACTTTCATTCTTATAGCGATATGTTGTTTAACGATGCTGCAGTGGCTATTCAAACACCAAAAGTTACTGAGCAATTAGAAAGTAAAACTATCTCGGCCGCGATGAGCTGTGGTTGGCGTTGGCAAATACCGTTACGCAATAGAGATGGTAATGGCTATGTTTATTCAAGTAAATATTTGTCTAGTGATGAAGCTGAGCATGAGTTAAGAAGCTTATTGCCGGAACAGGGCAAAGGGTGTCATGCAAGACATATCAAAATGCGAGTTGGCCGGCTTAATGAACACTTTTTAGGAAACTGTTTAGCCGTTGGGCTATCACAAGGTTTTATTGAGCCTTTAGAAGCAACAGCACTTATGCTAGTACAATATACAGTGATGTCATACATTAATGGTGTCGAAAATGAATATAGCGCAGAAAAACTTAACAAAAAAATAAACGATCAATTTGATAGCGTGCGAGATTACGTCGTGTGTCACTATAAAATAAATTCCAAGGAAGGAAAGTATTGGCAAGACTGTAGAGAAAATAACAGTATCTCAGCTAATTTAAATGCGATATTACAAGCTTGGACTTCCTCCGGTGATTTCGAATCCTCGTATAAAGAATTGCTCGGAGATTCGGCATATGCGAAAGCATCATGGTATAGCATCTTATGTGGAATGGGGTTATCCGATTTGGATATTGAGGCCGGAACAACACTGGACTCGCTTGCAACAAAAGCCTTAGCTTATTGTGAGGACACAGCGGACCTATTTATTGACCAGGCTGAGCTATTTGCTAGCGACAACACCCAGTGAAGTATCTAGCAAAGAGACTGTAGCCGACTTTGTGCTTTATTAACCCCTTATGAATTTTACTAATAACTATTAATGGAGCTTATATTACAGCTCATCAATCAAATCGGCAGAAGGATGAATATCATCGGTATTATGTTAACTGCCGAATGAACCGAGCGGGGTTGCCTGCAAACATCGTGTTGGCAGGCACATCTTTTGTTACGACACTTCCAGCTCCAATGACCGCATTGTCTCCAATTGTTACGCCTTTATTGATGATCGCGCCATAGCCTATCCAAACGTTATTGCCTATAGATACAGGTCTTGCTACTAGTCTTGATACTTCATTCGGAGCATTTCTATTTTTCAAGGTGTGACCGTCGCAGTCCATGATGATGACGTTTGGCCCAAATAAAGCATTATCACCAATCTTGACGCTTTGATAGCTAACGATAGCTGTTCCTTGTAAGCAAGCATTATCACCAATAGAGATTTTACCAGGCTGGTGACCAGGCCTTTTTACAGCGGTTAATTTGACGATATCATTCGGAAATGCGGCTGCGCTGCTAGAGTCTAAGTAGGCATTTTTTCCTATACGGATTGAAGTTGCAAATGCTTCAACATTAACTTTTGGGGGGAGCGTGTCATTGATTTCGTATACCTCAACATAATTGAACTTAGGCTTGCCTAATATTTCTGGTTTTGAAGCAAAAAGTTGCGTGTTTCCTTGTAACAGATCCAACCATGATTTGGATTTGTTAGGAAAAGGATGATTAAGGTATTTAGGCATTACTTGTTATGTCCTGAGGTGCATTTTTAGATTCGGTATCTACAGATAGGACCTTACCCATATTTCTTACCTTGGGAGAAAGTAAACCAACAAAACAAATGATGGCAGTAAACGTACCAAATAAGGTAGTGATCTGTGCGACGTTAAATAGTTCTATCAGAGTACCAATCAGCATGGAAGAAAGTGGGATCAATCCGTGGATTGCGAACAGCACGAATGCTATGGCGCCAGACAGCTTCTCTATAGGAATATTCACCTGATACCAAGTAGTACCTGCAACCACGGTAAACCCAGCAGCACATCCAATCGTGACTAAACTTAGACATAGCAAAACGAGAGATGATTGAAAACCAAGTTGAATAAACACAATCGCGGTAATGAGGTCAAAGCATAAGATATATTTTCCGAGATTTTGCATATTCGGCTTACAAACTGCGACTAAAGTTGCGCCGACAAAAGTGCCTATTCCTTGGCTTGCCAATAAATAGCTCAGTGCTGATTCATCCATATTCAAAGTCACCTTCACAAGGTATGGAAGCAAGATTAAGAGTGGGCCATGGATCAGGATTGAAATGAGCATCAAGTACAACAGAATGATTTTGAGATTTTGATGTGTAAAACTATAGTGGAAGCTCGTTTGCACTGTTTTAAATAAAGTATGTGTTTTTGATAGAGCTTTGGTCTCATTCTTTTCTCCTAGATTGATTTTCAAGGTGCAACAGGCCGCTATAAACACCAAAGCTGCATCAAGGAGAAAAGCAAAAGTAAGATGATCAATATTGCTATTCACCAATCCATGACGTTCTAAATATAGTTTAATCCATAATAAGCAAAATCCCGCCATTACGGGTGCACAAGCTTGGATTACAAAGCTACTTCCCATCGTAAGTACATTGGCTTTCAAAATATCGTCATGTTGCACAATTCGTGGAATAAACGATTGGTTTGCGGGGAAGCCGAGCGCTGAAAATCCACCTGCGAAGATTGCAAAGCCGACTAGTAGCCAGATGCTTGGGGTGATGAAGTAAAGCGCGAGTGCAAATATCAACGTACAACATGCAAAGCCGAAGCGTGATAATTTGATAACGAAAAGCGGTGAGTACTTATCGGCAATCGAGCCACCTAGCAAAATAAAAATACTATGAGGTATGCCAAAGCAAGCCATGATAATGGCAAGTGTTGTTGGGTTATTATTCGCAACAGACAGCGTCAACCAAGGAAGGGCGATAAGCGTAAAGTATGCACCTATCTGGGTTAGCATAACGCCAACCCAATGGAGGTGAAATTTACTATTTTTGGACAGTAGCTGCATATTATTTTACGCTGCCAGTCTGGCAAAACCCAACAAACTGCCATACATCATACTGTTTTGATTTTGACGGTACCTCATTTCGTGTCCACCATTTTGCTTCAAATAACGCATGTTGATAAACAACTTGCTGTTTCGCTCGGTAAACCGTATTACTTTGCCATGAATTGATATTGTCACATTTTAATGTGGTGTGTTGGTCTCCGGTCCAGCTGGTTGATATTTCAGGCCAAAACTGTAAATACTCAACACTAGGTGAGGGGGTACGTGCTCGCTCTTTTTCTTCAGCTGTCCAACTGCGATTCTGTTCTTGGTGGCATGTTTGGCAGGTCATCGTATTATCACCCCATTGCCTTTTCATCGTAGTGATCAAAGGGAGATCGTCTGATGCATCAGCATTATTCCACTGTTCATGTAACAGTTGCATATTTTGCTCTCTTAGTTGCCATGGAGCATGACCTTGAGACCAGTCATTCCAATGGAACTCGGGCCAATACCTCGCCCCTAATAGCATTTGCGCTGTATCAAAATCGCCTGCTTTTATTGAATAGTCAATAATTGTGGTTAAGAAAACCAGTCGATTAAATGAAAACCGGGGGTCGTCAGCACAACTTCTAAACAGTAGATTTTGATTACAAATACCTAACCCTTGCATCAAGTAGCCATAGCCCCAAAAAAATCGAGGATCTTCATTAAAGTAACTAGAGGCGAGCGTTATCGAATGAAACCCTGGGTTGATAGAAAACCACTGGTGATGCTCTTGCTCTATCAGTGATTGGCTGAGTGGATCGTGGTGTATCTCTGCAAGCCAGCGTCTAGGTAAGGTAGTCCAGCCACCAAGAATTGAAGAAAGTCTCATAGTCTTCTTTGTGCTTGCGGACTGTTTTGCCTGTTTCTCTAATTCGTGAGATAAAAGAATAGCTCTGGTACTGTAGAAACTCGTTAGAATAAAGTAATACAGCGTATTTGGATCAGAATATGACACTTCACCGCCTAGCCAAAGTCTTGAACCTGTCACTAAAGTTAAGGTCATCACATTTCCAGGATCGGCAATTAAGCTATCCACCAAAGCAAGTCCAGCTGCAACTCCGTGCTCGGGCTGCACATTGAAAGCATGGTGAAACTGAGCATGCGATTCCAGCTGTTCATTCACGGTAAGTGCCTCGTATTCAAGCACCTTATTCACCTCTCTACCAAGCGTTATTCGGACCTGTTTTGCCCAAGCATGTTTTTTTGAAATGGTATTAAGTCGCTCAAGATAATAGAGGGCTACAATACTGTGCTCTAATGACTCTGCTGTAAGTGTGTTGTTGGCCATTAACGAGCTGGAAAGGTATCTTACTGCTGCAAGTGCAGTGGTTGTTTCGCTTTGTGGGTTTTCCAAATATGCTATTTGGATTAACTCATCAACAGATTTTTTACCCATTTGATCAACAACTAGGATCAGTTGATTTGCAATTGAGTCAAACTGCGATTTTGTTAGCCCTAACTTTTGGTGATAAAAATCTGAATCGTAATACCCTTTGAGTTTAAACTCCGTATTACTGGTGTTCGCAATTGCAAAATTGCAAAATATGAACACCATTAAATAAAAATACTTCATTGCTACATTCCTTTTAGATTATTTATATATTGTTCTGTCAGAGTTGTGATTTGTTGTTTGTCAAACAGTTGCGCGCTATAGCCGATAAACACTCGTTGCTGGCCTTGCTCAAAATAGGTTGAAATGTACAAACTGTATGGGCTTGATGTTGTTTCATCCGAAATAACGAATGGAATGGTCTGCTTTAGTTTGATGTGCCAGTCTTCCAGCTCGGTGACGATATTCTGGTTTGTCGATGTATTTAACTCACCTTGGTAGTTGAAGTTAAAGTCAGCGGTTTGCAATATTGGGAGGGCATGTTGAACCTTAGGATCTGGGTTCAAATGTGATAATGCATAGTAACCCGTGGCATTGTGAGGAGCAGATGTTAAAAAGCTATCTACAGACGAAATAGTCGCATCTAGTGATGTAAATGCCTGTTCTCCAAGTATCAAAGTTATTGGCGAAATGAGATAGCCAACGATCGCTTCTGTAGCAACATCAATATGTCTATTAAACCGATTAAACTGAGAGAGCTCGATAGAGACAGTACTCAGTGTGAGGCTCTGTTGCAGTGCGCGGGCGATTGCTGCCGTGTGTAAGTTCGCTTGTGAAACACCAAGCTGTTTTGAAACCTGCTTAATGTGATCACTGAGTTGAAGTGGTAGCGCAGTAATTGTATGACGTTGAGATTTACCTTGATTAGCCTTCATCACTTGTTCTACGGAAAACATCCTTTGATTTTGCCGCTTGGCAGCTTGTTGCCAAAACACAAGGTCTTCTTGCCACAGGCCCGAACTCAAGGGTTGACTAAAATAGTCTTGATATGCACGGGCAAAGTTAATATAAGGGTCTTTTTGAAGTTTGCATGTAGTTTCTTCGGCTTTCAATGCTGAGACAACTAACTCTAAGTTTCTTGCAAAGACCTCCATACTAAAACCATCAAAAATAAGATGGTGTAATGACAAGGTAAGGAACACAC
>NZ_JAKEVK010000238.1:0-6494 GCF_022398435.1 Pseudoalteromonas sp. Isolate6
AGTGTTAGCAGATTCAACAATGATAAAAAGATAGGCTTTTTTAATACAAATATCGAAGGAAATAAAAAATGGAATATACGTTAGTGAAAACCGCGACCTATAAAGGGTTAATCAAGGAGGTTAATGAACTAATCAAACAAGGCTGGATCCCTCAAGGAGGAGTCATGGAAGATCAAAATGGTAGATGTTTACAGGCAATGATTAATACCAATTGAATTAATTCTCTAATCAATTTGAAGGGTGAAATAGCATAAAGGCCTCTTATGAGGCCTTAGTTAATCAACTTTTTTCTTAATCTAAACTTAGACTATTTAGTGCGTGTTTCTGCCACGTATTTGCCGGCTTGAATCCGCTCGTAAATACTATTAGCGAGTTCTTTTGCTTGTTCGATTTGTGAAGGGGAAAGCTGTTTTTCGTCGAGCACTCGGCTCTTTGTGGCTTCAGCATAGCCATTAAACTCGGCTAACGTATTCCATACGTACGAGCGTTCAATACTTTTCTCGACTCCCAAGCCCTGAAAATACATGAGTGCTAAATTAAACATGGCTAGGGTGTAGTTGTTCGCGGCGGCTTTTTCATACCAGTTAAGTGCGTGGCGGTAACTTTGTGGGACACCGTCACCGTTTGCATACATTAGCGCTACGTTAAATTGCGCGGCTGGCATGTTTTTGTTTGCCGCTCTAGTCATTAACTCAACGTATTTAGAACGGTCTTTTTTAACACCGCGACCTTCGTCATACATGACTGCGAGCGCAAACATCGCATCAGCTTCACCAAGTTTAACTGCTTGTTGAAATAACTCTGCCGCTTTACGTGGATTTTTGATGACACCGTAGCCGCCTTCGTACATCACACCGAGTTGATATATGCCTGGGGCGTAATTCATTTCAGCTAAATAATTGAATTCTTGTAGTGCTTCTTCGAACCTGCCAGCATTGAGTGCATCTATGCCTTCTTCCAATCCAGCTGTTGCCAACGGTGCTTGGCTTAACAGAGCAATGGCGATACATGCTTTTGAAATCCTGCCTAACATCATAGACCTCCTTAAGGTAGCTATGCTAACTATGTTGTTAGTTATTCTAATGCCAGAAACACAGATTTACAAAATACAAATCTAAAATTGCAGATACTGCGTTAATATAAGGTAATAAAAACAAAAATTGAGGCAATGGGATGAAGAAATTAATAGCACTGGCGCTATGTTTACTGTGTTTGGCTGGATGTAGTCAAAGATTGGCCTATAACAATCTAGGATGGTTAGCGAGTTATTATATTTCCGATTATGTTGAGCTGACGGATGAGCAAGAAGAAAAGCTGGAGGCTGATGTCGAGTCTTTGGTTGCGTGGCATCGACAGTCAGAGCTACCAAAATACAAATTTCATATCCAATCACTATTGAAGCGCTGGCAAACCATGACGGAGAGTGATTTGGTAGATATGGTGTATACCACAAGAAACTATTGGTATTCCGTCGTTGAAGCCGTATATCCCAAGTTAGAAACACACCTAAATTCGCTTAACCGTGAACAGCGAGAAATGCTGATAGCCAACATAGAAAAAGAAATGTTGGATGATGACTGGGAGGAAGGAGACCAATTTAACCGTTATGAGCGTTGGCTTGGTGATTTGAGTAATAAACAAAAGGAGCTTATTAACGAATATTATGAACAAGGCGAGTTTGCGCGCCAGGTTTGGCGTGCACATGAACAGAGGCGCTTTAGCCAGTTTAAACAAGCCATGTTATTGAGCGGCACTGAACAAGTTTCACCTGAGCTGTTGCAGCAAGCAGTAGTCACGTCACCCGCAGCGCTGCCCGAGCGCATCATAGATATTCAAGCAAGGCGAATAAATGAGTATGCAAATCTCGCTGTTAAACTCAAAGACACCATGAGCGACAAGCAAAAGCAGCACTTCAAAGAAGAGCTTGAAGAATTGCTTGAGCTCTTAGAGTCATTGTAAAAAATTAGCCGAGCAGCTTAATTCTGGTTGGCTTGTTTGGTTTTGCATACTCTAAGCGATTAATACGCTTGGTACTGTGATACCCGTCTAAACTTGAAATCGCAACACAGTCGAGCGCCTCGATATCAATATAACCGTCTTCGAGTAACGCTTTTTCTTCAACGTGAAGCGATTCAATTTCGCCTATTACTAACTCTGTGTCATTAAGTTTAATGGTTTGATGATCTTTGAGTGCAAGTCCGTATTTTAATCTACTTTCTTTAACGAAAGGAGCAGGGAAATCATTTAAGTACTCTGCGGTTAATCCTGTTTGCTCAAATTCAGATTGACTCTTTTCATATCTGGCAGAGGTTTGATGAGCCGCCATATAAATTTGAATGTTAACTTGATTAATCGTATATTTTTCAGTCGCTAATATGTTCTCTAGCGTGTGTCTTGGTACGCTATGGGGCCTAAAAATCACGCCAACGAGCGCCGGACTGGCGCCAAGGTGGAACACTGAACTAACAATAGACAAGTTTTCCTGACCTGTCCCATCAACTGTTCCGATTAAGTTAGCGCTTTTGAAACCCGATAATGAATTTATCATCAGTGCGCGGTAACGTTCGTCTAGGGTTTTAATATCGTCACTGGAGAAGTGTTTCATGAAGTGATCACCATTCAATTGATTTATTTTGCCAGTCAACATAGCTCACCGTGCCATCCGGGTGGCTCTTTGCTATGATGCTGCTGAGTTGATCTGCCACAAATTCTGGCGTAAAGAGTTTTTCATCTGGGACATTGGCTTGAAAGGGCTTTGAAAGTGGCGTATCGGTAGTGCCTGGATGGAACAAAATGAGCTTAATATTTTTTGCCCGACGCGCAAGCTCGACAGCCGCGGATTTAAACATCATATTAAGTGCTGCCTTTGAACTGCGATAGCTGTACCAGCCTCCCATCCGGTTGTCACTGATACTTCCAACACGGGCAGAGAGTGCAGTAACTACACATGACTGTTTCCCTTTAATGGTCGGCAATAAAGCTTGTAACCAAAGCATGGGGATCATGGTATTGATGTTGAAAAGTGCCATGCTGTAGCCGAGATCAACATCCTCAAGCTTTTTCTCTGGGAATTTATCAAACTCGTCATGGAGTAGCCCATTAAAAATGGTGACACTTTTAACCGTGCAGTCAAGCTCAAATATTTGTCTCCCAACTTTTTGGATCTGTGCCTCGGAGTAATCGCACTGAAAGTGCAGGGCACTCGCTTTTGAAGCCGCTTTAGCTTGCCGAGAAACGGTGATTACTCTTACGTCGGAATTCTGCTCGACTTGCGTTTTTACAAAGGCTCGCGCGATCGCAGAGCTTGCGCCAATGACTATAATTGCGGGGTTAGTCACGATTGCACTCTCCACTATTTTGCATGCTGCATTGACTTGGGGACAAAAGTTTAGAAATTTTCATTCTATGTTTTGCAAAAAACAAATAAAGCCAGTCTGCAATCTTGCGAATTATTGGTAGCCTAAGTAATTTAATCCAGCGATGTTTACCGACTTGACCCCAAGCCGCTGCGGTGACATCCAGCCCGATAATAAGCTTGCCTTGGCTATCGTAACCATGGAGCTTTGCCATTGCTGCTTCACGCGATATCTCAGGAAACTCAGTATCGAATCGGGTATCGTGAATGTTCACCAAATCAATGCTATTGTGTTTATCAAAACGTTTAAGTTCATTCATTTCCCTCATACACAGCGGACAGTTACCATCGTAAAATACAATCATTCGCTCACTCGAATAATACTTATCTTTGTCATGTTGTTACGTTAACGTCTTGAAAATAGATCGTTCGCAAATCAATTTATTCTCGGTATAGTGGAGTTCGAGTATCTTTTCATCAAGGAGATTGTATGACTGAGCAATACGCAAGCCTACGTAGTAATGTGAGCCTTTTGGGGCAGATGTTAGGACACATTATTCAACAAGCGCAGGGTCAAGAGACGCTAGACAAAGTTGAAGAAATTAGGCACCTAGCAAAATCCTCTAGAAGTGGTAATGATTCAGATAGGCAAGCGCTGATTGACACATTACGTAGCCTAAGCGATGAAGCGCTACTTCCCGTTGCTCGCTCATTTAATCATTTTTTAAACCTGGCGAATGTCGCAGAACAATTTCACACCATTTCAAAATCAGGCTCTCCTGACGGCGTGATGATCGAAGTCGATAAGGCGCTTGATGAGTTGCAAAGTAAAGTTGATTCTGGCGCACTGGCACTTAACGAAGTTGCAGATGTAATAAGCAAACTAAAAATCGATTTGGTGCTAACCGCTCATCCGACGGAAGTAACACGCAGAACTATCATCAACAAACACGTCGAGCTGAGCGAATGTTTAAAAGTGCTTGAGGTGACCTCTGGTGAGGATCCTGTCTACGATGAGGTTATTGACCGCATTGAGCAGTTGATTTCACAGGCGTGGCACACCAGCGATATAAGAGAAAAGCGACCTACGCCACTGGATGAAGCAAAGTGGGGATTTGCGGTTATTGAAAATAGTCTTTGGGAAGCCGTGCCAAAGTTTGTTCGATATTTCAACGCCCAAGTGAAAACGCGATTAAATTTACAACTACCCGCCAATTTTAGTCCTATTCAGCTCACTTCTTGGATGGGGGGCGATAGAGACGGCAACCCGTTTGTTACTTCTCATGTGACGCAATCTGTGCTTGATCATGGCCGCTGGATGGCGCTTGATTTATATCGTCGCGATCTAGAAATTTTGGGCGCAGAACTCTCTATGAGTAATGCGTCCGAAAGCTTTATAGCGCGAGCAGACGGCAGTAATGAACCTTATCGTCATGTGCTAAAGCAACTACGCGCTGAGGTAGAAGAAACCATTGCTGCATTAGAATATAAAATCAAAGGCACACCTTCTCAATATCAGGACAAGATTAAGCAGGTCTCACAGATAAGAGAGCCACTTGAGGCATGTTATCGCTCGCTGGTTGATTGTCGCATGGTTAATATTGCTGATGGTTTGTTGTTGGATGTATTAAGGCGAATTGACTGTTTTGGCGTGTCTTTATGTAAGTTAGATATTCGCCAAGATTCCGCCAGACATACCGAAGTGTTTTCTGAATTAACACGCTATTTGGGTCTTGGTGATTATGCCCAGTGGCAAGAAGCAGACAAGCAAGCCTTCTTATTAACCGAGCTAAGCTCAAGACGACCGTTACTGCCGCGTCATTGGCAACCTTCTTCCAATGTTCAAGAGGTGCTAGAAACATTTGCAACGATTGCGGATCAAGACCAAAACGCACTTGGCATTTACATAATCTCAATGGCGCAAAGTGCCTCAGATATTCTCGCCGTGCATTTATTACTCCAAGAAAGCGGGTGTAAATTCAACTTACCGGTAGCGCCGTTATTTGAAACGCTGGATGACTTAAATAATGCACAATCAGTGATCAGCGGGTTATTTGAGAATACTTGGTATAAAGGCACGATTGGTGCCAAGCAATATGTGATGATCGGCTATTCTGACTCTGCAAAAGACGCAGGAATGATGGCTGCCGGATGGGCGCAGTATGATGCAATGGAAAAACTGGTTAATCTTGCAGATGCCAAGGGCATTGAGCTGGTGCTTTTCCATGGCCGTGGAGGTACGATTGGTCGTGGAGGTGCGCCTGCAGCACAAGCGCTGAGATCTCAACCGCCTGGTTCGCTAAAAAGTGGTTTGCGAGTAACCGAGCAAGGCGAAATGATCCGCTTTAAATTTGGTTTGCCTAAAGTCGCGATGCAAAGTCTATCCATTTATACCAGTGCGATTTTACAAAGTAATTTGTTGCCACCTCCTCGGCCTGAACCTAAATGGGTAGAGGTAATGGAGACGATAAGTGAAGCTTCCTGTAAAAAGTATCGCAGTATTGTTCGAGAAAACCCTGATTTTGTTCCTTACTTTAGAATGGCAACACCAGAACAAGAACTGTCTAAATTACCGCTAGGCTCACGGCCTTCAAAACGTAATCCAAACGGCGGAGTAGAGAGTTTGAGGGCGATTCCATGGATTTTTGCATGGAGTCAAAATCGCTTGATGTTACCTGCTTGGCTGGGGGCGAAAGAAGGTCTTGAAGCCGCCGTAGAAACGTTTGGTAAAGACATGCTGCAAGAAATGAGTGCAAAGTGGCCATTTTTTAGAACCCGTCTAGAAATGCTCGAAATGGTATTCTGTAAAGCCGACCTTTGGCTCAGCGAGATGTATGATGCAAGTTTAGTCAGTGATGAGTATAAAGGTTTAGGTGGTGAGTTGAGAGACAACTTGCAACAAGCCATCGAGCTTATTCGCGGCCTTGCGCCAGAGTCATCGCTGTTATCACAGCAACCTTGGATCAAAGAATCAATCGGGTTGAGAAACCCTTATACTGATCCACTTAACTTGTTACAAATTGAACTGTTAAAGCGGGTGCGTGAAGAAACCAATCATGATTTGGAACTGGCACTTATGATCACGATGACAGGTATAGCGGCCGGTATGCGCAACACGGGTTAGTGCAACAATTTGAAT
>NZ_JAKEVK010000239.1:0-6440 GCF_022398435.1 Pseudoalteromonas sp. Isolate6
ACGGTTTTAGGCGTGTGATGGGCATTGTACTGATCGGCCAGTCGGAACTTGCCAAAAAGTTAAGCGGCCAGCACGTTCGTGAGTTTAGCTGGCGCTGCAATCAAATACGGATGCAGCCGCTAGGGATTTATGTTCCTCAGTATATTCGCCATAAGCTATCTCGCGTTGGTGTAGATGCTGACAAAATTTTTACCGAAGACGCCCTTAGCGCCATTCGCGGCAAGTGTATGGGGCGCATTCGCCACGGCATTGCATTGGATGATGCCGAGCTAGACCGCTCTTACCCACTCAATGTGAACACTTGGCTTGCTAAAGCCATGAATGCCGCCGCTCAAATTGGTGAGCAGCAGATCACAGAATCATTAGTTTTAAAGGTGTAGCTATGAGTCAACAGGTAGAAATTCAATTAACGGGTATGGCGTTGGTTCAAGTGACTAAAACAGTCACCGTTTCACAAGAGCAGTCAAAGACACTTTTAGCTGATGATGGCGCAATGCAACATCTGTTAGCCAGTGCGGTAAATGCACCAGTAAAGGCTTGGGATAACGTTTTTGGTAAGCGTGAGCTGATAGAAATAATTGAGCCTACAGGGGTTCGCTGTTTAACCACGCATTGCGGTTGGGTTGGGGAAGGCGTAAGCGTTTGCCCCAAATGCCAAGGCCAGCGTTTTCACAAATTTCAATCTATTCAACCAAGGTAGTAAGGGATCATCATGAATACACAAGACAATACAGCACGCACATTTTTAGCAAACCCGCGCGGTTATCAAGTACCGCTAGACAAAATTGCAGCCCACGACATTGAAAAACACGACCTAGTAAATGGGTTTGTTGATGAGGCCAAGGCGCTATCTGAGTTGCATGACGAATTTAAGCGCAAGGTGTTTAAGAGTGTGAACACATTTATAGCTGATTTGTTTGCAAGCTATAACGTTGAGATAGGCGGTAATAAAGGCAATGTTACGTTAACCAGCTATGATGCCAAGCGTAAAGTAGAAGTTGGCGTTGCTGATCAGATCACGTTTGGCCCTGAGATAAATGTGGCAAAAGAACTCATTGATAAAGTGATCAATGAAAAACTGGAAACACTAGGCGAAGACAAGCTACTGCGCCAAATTGTACAAGATGCGTTTAGCACCAACAGTGATGGTAATTACAACAAAGCGCGGATCATGGCGTTGCGTAAATACCGCCTAGCCAGTGATAGCGAAGATTGGGCCAATGCGATGCAAGCGCTTGATGATGCAATCATCTTGTCCAGTACCAAAACCTACGTGCGCTTTTACGAGCGCAATGCGCTAGGTAGCTGGGTTCATATCCCATTGGTAAGCAAGTCTCTATAAAGGTGGCGTTATGTATTTATCAAAATCAAAACTGATTCAATTAATACATGTAGGTAAAACGAGTTTAGGCTGGGACGAAGATTTGTATCGTCAAATTTTAGTCGAACTGACTAAGAAAGAAAGCTGCGAAGGTATGAACGTAGGTGAGCTAAACAAAGTGCTGTCTCACATGAAAGACAAAGGTTTTAAAGTGGTGACTAAAAAGCGCGGTGGTAAAAACTCACCAATGACTCGTGATATAGCACCCGAAGACAAAACGCCACTGGATAAACTGCGCCAAGTTTGGATCGCTATGAGCCATCGTGGCTATTTACGCGATGGCTCGGAAGCCGCGCTACTCAATTGGAGTAAAGCTCAGGCAAAACGCATGAATAAGAATGTGGTTATTGAGCGGCTGGAGTGGCTACGCGTACCAATGGTTCATGCACTGATTGAGCAGTTAAAAAGCTGGTATGCGCGTTGTATGGCCGAACAACTCAAAGAACTGGTTAATGTTTTACAAGGGTTAAAACTCAGTAGCGCACACCAAATTGAAGCAACCAAAACTGTTTACGAGCTGGGAGATTTTAAAAAGTGCAGTGTTGAGCAGCTAGAGGCTGCAATTGCGTTTATTGGAGTTATGTCTGATCGATATTCGGAGGCGTCTAAAAATGGCTGAAGAATACGGCAAAGTTACCGAGCGCGGCGATGGCATGTTGCTCACTATATTTGAATTGGTCATGCGTGGAGTGAGTGAAACCGTTGATGAACAATCAGCGCTAGATATTGGGCGAAAGGTTGTTGATTCAATCCGCCATACATTTGGTGGTGAGGTTGTATACGTCTGCAAAGGTCGTTCAATAGACGCAATCATGATGAGCAATCAGATTTGGGCAGAGTTTAACGGCACGAATCACGTTGAGTTGTCTAAAAAGTTTGGCTGTTCTGTTCAGTGGATCTACACGGTTGTTCGCACCATGATCCAAGTAAAGCGTGATGAGGTTCAAGGCGATTTGTTTGACGATAGCAAAGGCAACGGCCCACAGGACAAAGGGCCATCACTATGCTGAAAGCAGACGACGAGATCACAGTAAACACATTGTTATTATTGCTAGCTCTATTTACCACGTTACTACTCGGTTTTGAGTTTGGCAAAAGGGTATATATAGAAGAGCAAATGAGTGAGCCAGTGCAAACAGGCAGATTTGGTCGCAACGGCGGCCCATCAATTCCACCTACAAAACCCGAAACGCTACCTTTATATAGAGTGGTTTGGGATCTCATAAGTGAGGAGTAAGAACATGTATAATGAAGAACAAGATCGCAAAGCGCTACATTATATAGCTGGCTATTTGCATGATTCAGGTTGTAAGTCATTTGAGGATGTTGATATTGCATTGCAGCAACTCATCGACCAAGCGAAAGTAACGCAATCCGAATATAGAAATGGTACAGCTGAAAAAGCTACGTCAGTGAACTAACCAAACAAAAGCGGCGCAAATTTTAAAGCGCCGCTCATTTTGAAATATTGAAAACCGTTTTGAAATATTCTCTCACTCAATCCCGAACTCTCCCACATATTCCCGTAGTTTTCGCACAATTAGCTATAGAGTTTTTGTACATTGGATCACATGTACGTCAAACCCGTTGCAGTGGTGCGGCGGGGTTTTTGCTGTTTAGAAAATCTCGCGAGGTAAACTCGCTTCCACCATATACACATTTCTAGGGTTTGAAAAAACTCCAGGCGATAAAACGGCTTGTCTTATTACCTTGTTCCATCTCGATCACTTTTACTTGCTCTGCAGCGAACTGTTTAAGTTGCTGTTTAAGTGGTTTGACGTTGTCTTTATTAGAGATAAGGGAAGTGAACCAGTAAACTTGCTCTTTGAAAGTGACACTCTCAGAGATCATATCCAGTATAAAGCGCTTTTCTCCACCTTCACACCATAACTCTTGAGCTTGACCGCCAAAATTTAGCGAGGCTTGTGGTGCTCGGTTAAGGTTTTTCCACTTTCTTTGCGTGCCCTTGTTTGCATCTGCTTCACTGGAATGGAAGGGCGGGTTACACATTGAAAAATGATAAAACTGGTTTGCTTTTATTATTGTTTTAAAAAAGTGATTAGGCTGCTTTTGTTGCATCACTTTTACCGGCAACTTATTTAGTTCTGCGATGGTTTTGGCACACTTCACAGCAAGAGGATTGATGTCAGAGGCCACAAAGCGCCAGTTATATTCTCTTGATCCCAAGATGGGATAGATCAAATTGGCACCAGTGCCAATATCTACGCCTTGCACCTTATCGGGCAAGTTACTTTCATCTAACAGATCTTTTAGCGCATGGATATAGTCTGCTCTGCCTGGAACTGGCGGGCATAAAAATTGTGCGGGGATATCCCAAACTTGTATATCGTAGTCTGATTTAAGCAATGCCTTATTTAACAGTTTTACGGCATCTGGATTAGTGAAGTCGATGCTTTTTATGCCATCAGCTCGGTTGTAAGTAAAATTCTTTAAAGCGGGTTCAATCGCTATAAGCTTGTCTAGATCATAGCCTGAATTATGCTTGTTTCTTGGGTGCACAGGATTCTTCGAATAAATAAAAAGGATTATAACACTTTTAATCGAACGCTTAAGTCTTGAATACTGGCTTTATCTTAAAGGCATATCAACCCTTTTATTTGCTTCGTTTAAGAGTTTACTTATCAATCAGTCAACTGGTACGATGAGGTTAGTGTTCAAAGAATAAAAACAAAGAAATGATAGAGCAAAAATCACTATTAGTAGATATAGCAGATGGACATAAACTCCATCTCAGATATATAGCAAAACCGGATAGTAGCGGCCCCGCTGTGTTTTTTATGCATGGTGCGGTTGAAAATGGCAAAATTTTTTATACTGAAAGTAATAAAGGGCTAGCGCCTTTTTTAGCTGAACACGGCTATCGCTGTTTTGTTGGTGATCTTCGTGGGCGAGGAGAGAGCATACCTAAAATCGACGCTGAAGCGGATTATGGTCAAACTGAATCAATCTTGCACGAAATCCCTGAAATGCTGAATTTTATCGAACGATATACCGGATCTAGAGCACAATATTGGATTGCGCACTCTTGGGGAGGAGTATTGATGAATAGTGTTTTTGCACGCTTTCCTGAAGAAATTCCGCATGTTAAAGCATGTGTTTATTTTGGCTCTAAGCGTAGTTTACATAACAATCACCCGAGCAAATTACTGAAAGCAAACCTGATATGGTTTAACGTTGCGCACTATTATTCGAAAAAGCATGGGTACTTACCTGCGAAGAGGCTCGGTTGGGGAAGTGATGATGAGTCTTTAAAATCACATGCTCAAAGCGCTGACTGGGCACAGAAGCAGCCATGGATTGACTCCGATGACGGTTTTAATTACGCCGAGGTATTACAAGACATGACGTTGCCTCCAATCTTGCACATTGCGGGCGTTAAAGATAAAGCACTGGCACAACCTGTTGATATTCAAGCGTTCATTCGTGAATCAGGAAAGGGGATACAAGAACTCAGAATTTATGGAAAAAGTCACGGCCATCGGCACAATTATGGGCACATAGACATGTTAACCCATAAACATGCACGCGATGATCAGTTTAAAGATTTACTGGCGTGGTTTGATCGCTTTGCGGTTGAGCAATCATCTTCTCAATAAACGCTTCATATCGCTGCCACTTTTCGAGAGGCTGCGTGCTGATTGGCTTTCTGACCTGTGCCTTACTTAGCGTATGCACCGGCTTTTTAGATTTGTGAAACTCCAAGCATTCTGGTTCGTATTTTTGATATAGAAAGCTCAAGCATTGCTTGATGGTCTTTTCGGGTTCAGCGATAAGTTGTTCGTAACTGAGCGTAAAAATATCTCTTTTCATAAACTGGTTAAAATGGGACATCAAGTCACTTTGCGCTTGCGCATACAAGGCAAATTCACTTAAAGAGCAGAAGTAGGGCTCGCTTTCGGCGAAATGATTACTATAGACCGACCACGCTGTCGCATTGAGGTTGCGAGTTAAATGAATAATTCGTGCCTCAGGGAATAGTTTGTGGATTAAGCCCAGATTTTGAAAATTAGCTGGAAGTTTATTGATCACTACTTCTTCCGACACTCGATGCCGCTTTATCTCGTCGACATAGAGTAAGCGGCAATGATCTAACATGGAGTTACTTAGTTGGTCTAAACAAGCTGGGAACTCTGCATTATTGCGTTTAAAGAGGTAAGGGACAATTTTATCGCTGATCACGGTATTCTCACCTAGTGTGCCAACATGTGAATGTTGCACTAGCATTTGCTCTAAGAGAGTCGAACCTGTTCTCGGTAAACCAACAATAAAAACAGGTGTAAATGTTGTCTTAACCCTATCACTAGGTTTATCAAAAAATGCTTTACCACAATGTTGTTTGATTGATTCAAAAAAAGGCAGCATGTCTACAGTACGAAACTCGCTCATCAGCAGCTGTGTATCATTCGCTAAGGCATAGTTATCTTGAGCTGCATTATAGTTACCTAATTGTTCATGACACTTAGCAAGAGCATAGTGGACCACTGCTTTTAGCCTCGGTGCTTCAAACTCATTTTCCAGTTTCTCTAAAATCGCTAAATATGTAGGTAATTCTTTGGCTGAGGACATTTGTACCAGTTCGTACAGCATAAATGCTGTCACGGTACTATGAGGACAACCTAACCCCGCCTTAAAGACGTTTTTAGCTTGTTCAATAAAGCCATAGTCCAGATAAAATTGACCGAGTTGGTAATGGGCTTGAGCATTATGTTTTGCCACGCTTAAGGTGTATTCAAGTACGGTTTTTGCGTCAACAGGTGAACCAACGGCTAAAAACGCATCGGCCAAGGCGAAGAGCGGTTCAAGCATTTTTGGTAAATGTTCGCAGGCTCTTTTTAAATAGTAGATTGCGTTATCATATTGCTCTAAACGCATGCATATGCGGCCTAAACCAAATAGAGCAGGACCGTTGTTAGGTGACTGTTTTAGTACAGACTTGTACATAAACTCAGCTTCTCTAAGCTTATTTTCGGCCAATAATTCGTTGGCTCGCTTTAATAACAACATTTTCGTATTCAGAGTTAACTACTTTGTTATATAG
>NZ_JAKEVK010000024.1:0-55902 GCF_022398435.1 Pseudoalteromonas sp. Isolate6
TGATAATATAACAACCAACATAAAATAAGAATTAATGACAAAGGATATGAACAGCAAGCTTTTTGTTACCCCAAAACCAAATCCAAATGCCGAACTTAGGTTATTTTGCTTCCCATATGCTGGTGGCTCTCCCACTATATTTTCATCTTGGATCGAAAAAGCAAATGACAATATTGAACTCGTTTTTGTTCAGCTTCCTGGGCGTGGCGCCCGTCTCGTAGAGCCAGCCATAGATAACATGTCTGATGTAATTGAAGAGCTGATGTTTTACCGTGACTATCTTACCAGCAAGCCATTTGCATTTTTTGGTCACAGCTTGGGCAGTCGTATTTCTTACGCTTTAGCTTCTCAATTACTCCTAGAAAACTTACCAACGCCTCAAAAAATATTCGCATCCGCAAGCCGCGCGCCACATTGCAAGTCCGGTAAACGTATCTTGCATGCTTTGCCACACGATGAATTTATCGCTGAGCTTCGTGACTTAAATGGCACGCCAAAAGAAGTGCTCGAAAGCAAAGAATTGATGGAGTTACTTATCCCTTTGCTACGCGCGGATTTTAAAATCGCAGATACCTATGTCGCAGAGCAACGAGCCTTACCGCTTCCCATTCATGTATTTCATGGCAGCGATGACGAGATAGTAGATGAGCATATTGCAGCTTGGCAGGAGCTAACGACACAGCCATATCAGCTTACTGAATTTGCCGGTGGGCACTTTTTTATTCACCAATACGCTGATGAGATGATCTCAATTATTAATCAGCAATTGGCTTGAGTAGCTTTAATGCTATGCCAGAAAAGCATAAAGATCGCCGGGTAAACCGGCTCCTACACCTGCTTTTCTATTGCTGCTAAGTATGGTTTTATATCGCGGTAACTGCGTAAAGATCGCCGGGTGAACCGGCTCCTACACCTATTTTTCTATTGCTAGTAAGTATGGTTTTATATCGCGGTAACTGCATAAAGATAGCCGGGTGAACCGACTCCTACGCCTGTTTTTCTATTGCTGGTAAGTATGATTTTATATCGGGGTAACTGCGTAAAGATCGCCGGGTGAACCGGCTCCTACACCTGTTTTTCTATTGCTGGTAAGTATGGTTTTATATCGCGGTAACTGCATAAAGATAGCCGGGTGAACCGGCTCCTACACCTGCTTTTCTATTGCTGGTAAGTATGGTTTTATATCGCGGTAACTGCGTAAAAACCGCTGGGTGAACCGGCTCCTACACCTATTTTTCTATTGCTGGTAAGTATGGTTTTATATCGCGGTAACTGCGTAAAAACCGCCGGGTGAACCGGCTTCCACTTTATAAGGTGAACAGCTATACTACAAATCCAAAACAAGCGAGGAGAGAATGCGGTTTAACTGAGGTTGGTTAAACTCACCACTTATCTGATAGATAACATCGCTTCCCTTCTTATTAATATAAACCCTATCGTAGTCTTGATTTTCCCCCATAACGACAAAAGCAAAAATATCGCCGTTTTGGTACACACTCATCGGATTTTTTTCGTCTATGTCAAAAGCCGAGCGGAGCTTTGCTATGTTTTTTACTTTAGGATCTGAATGATACAGGGCATGAAAAAATTCATTTACACTCATACTCAACTTTTTATGCATATCACCAAGTGAGATTTCCGGTGGGTTTAACGCAATTGCCAACTCAGTTTGATCTTGGCTAGTTACGACCACAGTTTGGTTATTTAGCCCTAAAAAGTTAATTTTTGATAGTGTCGTGCTATCTACACAATAAACCAGATCAACAACTCTGATATGGACTTTATTACTACAAGCAGCGCTTGGAAAAGGATGCGCTGTTTGTGACGCAATTACCAAGTTTGAGGTGAACGTTAACGCGACAAGTAAAATTATTTTAAACATAACAACTCAATCCCTGTTGTGACTAATTCCAGTTTTGTTCTGTAGCTGTTGGTGATTTCTTTAGTTCAACCTGAGAGTAACTTCGTACAAGTGAAAACCTCTTAATAGTATGTTTGAGCTTTTTCGTCCAAACAATATGAGAACTGAAATTAAGTGTATAAGCATTAACCAGAAGTGAACAATGCCCTAGAGCGAGGAATGAGATTACTGGTCTATATCGTGGTAACTGCGTAAAGATCGCCGGGTGAACCGGCTCCTACACCTGCTTTTCTATTGCTGGTAGGTATGGTTTTGTATCGCGGTAAAAGCATCAAGATCGCAGAGGGAAACGGCTCCTACACGGGTTATCTATTGCTGATAGGTATGAGTTTATATCCCATTTATGATATTGACTCGTAGGTCAAGATTTATCTCGACATCATCAATTTAGCTCAAGCCAAACAACTGTGTGGTATTTCGATAGAGCGCTGAGGCAAGCTCGCTTGGTGTTTCGCTTCGATATTCACAAAGCCTGTCAAATACTTGGACGACTCGCTTGGGGGAGTTCGGCTTCCCCTGATAACCATGTAACGGCATCGACGGTGCATCGGTTTCCAATACAAGGCTTTCAAGCGGCAACTGTGATATTACCTGCGCTGTTTTCTCGCCTCTTGGGTAGGTGATTGTGCCACCTACTCCGAGCTTAAAACCCTGACCGATATAATATTCAGCCTGCTGTTTTGAACCTGAAAAGGCGTGGATCACCCCGCCATACCGTGGTTTAACACGTTTAAACGCGGCGGCAATTAGGTGATGACTTTTACGGTGATGAACGATTAGCGGAAGCTTTACCTGATTACTCAGTGTGATATGCGCTTCAAACAGTGCAATTTGCCGTTCAAGCGCATCACAGGTTGTATCAATGCCGCACTCTCCTATCGCACACAGTTGGGTACGATTGTGTATGACATGCTCGACCAACGCAGTCATATCGTCGTCCCGATGTTCGCCAATAAAATAAGGATGTAACCCCGCGGCGATTTCACATTGAGGATGATGTGCTTGAAACTCAATAAGCTCAAGAGACTGCTTAAGGGTAACGCCGGGCACCACGAAGCGTTCAACACCATTGCTGTGGGCAGCTTTAATATGCGTAGCTAAGTCATCTGCCAACTCGTTAAAGTCGAGGTGACAGTGACTATCTATAAAGGCGAATTTATGGATTGAGCCGCTCAATTTCCCAACTGCCGTCGGCTTGCTTGACATACATAAAGCGATCGTGAAGACGGTGTTCTCCACCTTGCCAAAACTCAACTTTAGTCGGTTCCACGCAATAACCGCCCCAAAAATCAGGTAGTGGGATTTCGCCTTTAGCGAACTTGTCTTTCATGCTACTAAAGGTTTGCATCAAGGCTTGGCGAGATGACACAGGGCGCGATTGCTGAGACGCCCACGCTGCAAGCTGACTTTCTTTTGGTCGTGATAAGAAATACTTGGCAACACGACTGGTTGGTAACGGAATAGCTTCACCGTACACGATAACCTGACGCTCAATTTCATGCCATGGAAAGTGTAAGCATATCTTGTTGTTTTGCTTTAATTCTTGCGCTTTGCGTGAACCGGTATTGGTAAAGAAGACAAAACCGTCCTCGTCTACATGCTTGAGTAAAACAATGCGTTGAGACGGCTGACCATGCTCGTCAACCGTAGCAACAACCATCGCAGTTGGGTCAGTAAACTTGGCATCAATCGCCTGCTGCAACCAGGTTTCAAACTGCGCAACGGGTGTGTCTTTTAGCATCTCACGACGTAAACCGTCTTTGGTATATTCTCTGCGAATGTCTTCAAGTTTCATCACAATTTCCTTAACAAAAAAAGCCGCTATAAAGCGGCTTTTAGTATACCTTAATGCAAGTTAAAACGAACTTACATTTGCTCCATCACTTCAATACCAAGCAAATCTAGGCCGGTTTTCAGTGAGTTAGCAACCAGATTACATAACACTAGACGACTTTCACGGACGTCTGCTGCTACATCATCTTTCAAAATTGGGCACGCTTCATAGAATGTCATATACAAGCTCGCGAGCTCATATAAATAACTACATAATACGTGTGGCGTTGCTTCGCTGATCATCAGATCAAGTACTTCTTCAAGTTGCAGCAGTTTAAGTGCAAGTGCCTTTTCCTGCGGTGCTTGAATTTGAATGCAACCAGTTAGGCTGGCGCTATCCATGTTTGCCTTACGGAAAATACTACGAACACGAGTATAGGCGTACTGCAAATATGGCGCTGTGGCTCCTTCAAAACTCAGCATCGTATCCCAGTTAAAGATATAATCACTGGTTCTGTGTTTTGACAGATCGGCGTACTTCACCGCACCAATACCCACTTTACGTGCTATTTCTTGGCGTGCTTCATCAGATAGGTCAGAGGCTCTATCAGCAAGCTTTTCTGTCGCACGACTCACCGCTTCGTCAAGTAAGTCTGATAACTTCACCGTACCGCCAGTACGAGTTTTAAACGGTTTGCCGTCGTTACCCATCATTGTACCGAACAGGCTTGGCTCGTAGCTGGTTTTGTCTTTTAAAAGACCCGCTTTACGTGCTGTGATCTCAACTTGGTTGAAGTGTAAGCCCTGGCGCGCATCAACAAAAATTAGGATACGATCAACATCTAGCTCATTTGAGCGGTAATCACAGGCTGCTAAATCAGTCGTCGAATATAAGAAACCACCACCTGATTTTTGCACGATAAATACGGAAGGTTCACCGTCTTTATTTGCCAATTCGTCAAGGAATACAACTTGAGCGCCCTGATCTTCAACCGCAATGCCTTTCTCTTTTAGCAGCTCAATCACGCCAGTAAGACGGTCGTTGTAAGCACTTTCTGCCATGATATCATCACGCGTAAGCGTCACGTTTAGTTTACCGTATACTTCTTCAGAATGTTTAACTGAGGTGTCGATAAACATTTCCCATAGCTTCTTACAATGCGCATCACCGCCTTGTAGTTTTACTACGTAATCACGGGCTTTATCGGCAAAACCAGCTTCGTCGTCAAAGCGCTTTTTGGCATCACGATAAAAGCTTTCAAGATCCGCAAGGGCGACGTTTTCAAGGTCAACACCTTGGTTCAGCAAATCTTCAAGGTGTGCTATCAACATACCAAACTGGGTACCCCAGTCACCCATATGGTTTTGGCGAATAACAGTGTCACCACGGAACTCAAGGGCACGCACAACGGCATCACCAATAATAGTTGAGCGCAGGTGACCTACGTGCATCTCTTTAGCAAGGTTTGGCGAAGAAAAGTCGACCACAACTTTGTCAGGTGTAGCCTGTTCAGCAACACCTAGTTTGGCATCATTATTTGCCGCTTCTAGGCTTGTGGCTAAAAACTCAGGCTTGAGGTGAATATTAATAAAACCAGGGCCTGCGATTTCTGTTTTTTCAGCAAGTTCGGCAACGTCTAGATTATCGATGATCTTCTGCGCAAGCTCTCTTGGGTTAGTTTTTAGTGCTTTAGCAGCCCCCATCGCACCGTTAATTTGATAGTCACCAAACTGTGGACGCGTGCTTTGTGTTACCGCAGGGTTTGTACCTTCAGGGATACCAGCCGCTTGCATCGCAGCATTGGCTTTTTCAATTAAAATACTTTTGATGTTCATCTGTTTTCCTTTAATGCGCAGCGATTAGTGTTCACGAGTTTCATGGAACTTCACGTCAGGGTAACGTTCCATCGATAGGTTCAGGTTTACGCGGCTTGGTGCGATATAAGTTAGGTTATCACCACCATCTAGTGCCAAGTTTTGCTCGCACTTGCGGCGGAACTCTGCCATTTTCTTCTCGTCATCACAGCTTACCCAACGCGCGGTTTGAACCGTTACGCTCTCGTAAATTGCATCAACGTTGTATTCAGACTTTAAGCGTGCCACAACCACATCAAACTGTAGCACCCCAACCGCACCTACAATCAGGTCGTTATTGATAAGTGGTCTAAATACCTGTACTGCACCTTCTTCAGAAAGCTGTACCAACCCTTTAAGGAGCTGTTTTTGCTTCAGTGGATCTCTTAGGCGAATGCGACGGAATAGCTCGGGCGCAAAGTTTGGAATACCACTAAATTTAAGCGTTTCACCTTGTGTGAAGGTATCACCAATTTGAATAGTACCGTGGTTATGTAGACCGATAATATCACCCGCGAACGCTTCTTGAGCACGCTCACGGTCACCCGCCATAAAGGTTACTGCATCTGCGATACTGACTTGTTTACCAAGGCGCACGTGGTTCATCTTCATGCCCTGGCTATATTTACCAGATACAATACGCATAAAGGCGATACGGTCGCGGTGTTTTGGATCCATGTTTGCTTGGATTTTAAACACGAAACCAGAGAACTTTTCTTCATCGGCTTTTACTTCACGCTCATCAGTTTGACGCGGCAGTGGCGTTGGCGCCCACTCGGTTAATCCGTCAAGCATGTGGTCAACACCGAAGTTACCAAGTGCCGTACCAAAGAATACAGGAGTTAATTCGCCAGTTAAAAACAATTCACGGTCAAACTCGTGCGAGGCACCCATAACTAACTCAAGCTCTTCTCGAAGTTGTTCCGCAAGGCTTTCACCCACGGCGGCGTCAAGCTCGCTGTTATCTAGCCCTTTGATCACGCGTTTGTCTTGGATCGTATGACCTTGACCAGTTTGGTACAAAATCGTTTCATCACGGTGAATGTGATAAACACCTTTAAATTCTTTACCACAGCCAATTGGCCAAGTCACCGGCGCACACATGATGTTCAGCTCGGTTTCTACTTCATCAAGTAGCTCCATTGGGTCACGAATATCACGGTCCAATTTGTTCATAAAGGTAACAATTGGCGTGTCACGTAAGCGCGTTACTTCCATTAATTTACGAGTACGGTCTTCTACACCTTTTGCTGCATCGATTACCATCAAGCACGAGTCAACAGCGGTGAGCGTACGATAAGTATCTTCAGAGAAGTCTTCGTGTCCCGGAGTATCTAGTAAGTTTACTAAGGCATCATTGTATGGAAACTGCATCACAGAAGTTGTTACCGAGATACCACGCTCTTTTTCCATTTCCATCCAGTCAGATTTGGCGTGTTGGTTTGAGCCACGGCCTTTAACCGTACCGGCTTTTTGTAACGCCTTTCCGAATAAAAGTACTTTTTCGGTGATGGTGGTTTTACCCGCATCCGGGTGCGAAATAATCGCGAAAGTCCGTCTTTTTGAGACTTCCTGAGGAATTGAAGCGTTTGACATCGGTTAAAATCTTCTCTTATTTTGAGTACAGTACAGAGGACTGTTTTCTGCCCTACTCAGGCTATGAATATCAGTTAATCGTCTATTTTCGCTTATCTTGCCAAGATACTCAATCGCAGAGCGATTTTTCTACGATATTTATTCTGTTTTATCGCAAATGATATGACTGAACTTGCCTAACTCATGCGCAAAATACCCATACAATTGAGTATGTGGTTCTTGTATTTTTGTAACAAACAAAATAAAGTAATAACGATTTGCATTTAAATTAGTAACGGATGTACGTAGTTGTGCCTACCTCACACACAAAAGCTTTGCGACTGCAATCCCCTGACGTCGCGTCCTTAAGTTCATGTTTCCTTGTTATTGCTATTCATATCGGAGGCATTGCTTTTGCGTGGACAACTACCTCAACACCTGAGCCAATAGAAATATCTTCTCAGCACTCAAGTATTAAGGGCAAGTTTATCAACTTACCAGCGCAAACAAAGGAAAGCACAGTTCAGCAATCTGAACCTGTTGTAGAGCCTGAGCCTGCTGTAGAGCCTGAGCCTGCTGTAGAGCCTGAACCTGTAGTAGAGCCTGAGCCTGTAGTAGAGCCTGAGCCTGTAGTAGAGCCTGAGCCTGTAGTAGAGCCTGAGCCTGTAGTAGAGCCTGAGCCTGTAGTAGAGCCTGAGCCTGTAGTAGAGCCTGAGCCTGTTGTAGAGCCTGAGCCTGTTGTAGAGCCTGAGCCTGTTGTAGAGCCTGAGCCTGTTGTAGAGCCTGAGCCTGTTGTAGAACCTGCTCCAGTCAGCTCCCCAGTCCAACCAGAACAAAAAAATGTTAGTAACACAGCTGAGGCGGCCACCACTTCTCAGGATCCGAGTTTACCGCCAGGACTTGTATTGCCGCACATGAGTGACGCTAATGCATTAAACAATCCGGCACCTATTTACCCAAGATTATCCCGTAAATTTAAAGAACAAGGGACAGTATTATTAAAAATTTATATTGAAGCGGACGGCAGCGTCTCTGAGATAGAAATACATGAGTCGAGTGGCCACGGTCGCCTAGATCAGTCTGCAAAAGCAACTGTAAAACACTGGCAATACCAACCGGCAACTCAAGACGGACAAGCGATCGGTTATTGGTACCTACAGCCTGTCAATTTTGCATTAAATTAAATAAGGAACAGTCATGGAGAACCCATACGGAATCGCCGCCATGTGGGCACAAAGCGATATCGTCATTAAAGCAGTAGCGTTTAGTTTGCTGTTTATGTCAATCGCAACTTGGTGCGTCATATTAATCAAAGGCATTAAGCTTTATAAATTAAAACAGCCACTTGTTGGCTCCAAGCAGTTTTGGCACGCACAAGATGTGCAGTCAGGTATTTTATTACTCGAAACTCCAACGGGCCAAGCAACGCCCTTTAGTTCACTGGTCAACGAAGGCATGCATGCCAAGGCACATCATGAACAACACAAAGAAGATTTGCATGGTAATTTACCTATCGCTGAATGGTTAACAGCCAGCTTACGGACTTCTATTGACGAAAGTAAATCGGAACTACAGAGTAACTTAGCGATACTTGCTTCCATTGGTGCCACCGCGCCCTTTATCGGCTTGTTTGGCACGGTATGGGGTATTTACCATGCCCTGATCAGCATTGGCGTTAGTGGCCAAGCAAGTATCGACAAAGTGGCAGGTCCTGTAGGTGAAGCATTAATTATGACCGCTTTTGGCCTTGCCGTCGCTATCCCTGCGGTATTGGGTTACAACGCACTCACCCGGGGCAACAAACGCGTCGTGAACCGCCTGAATCACTTTGCTCACGAATTACATGCATTCTTACTGATGGGCTCTGCACCAAGTGCAAACGCAAAGCGCCCAGTATTTAAGACCGTAGGAGGCAAATAATGGCGTTTGGTCAGGGGTTTGAAGATGACGAAGAGGTCATGGCTGAAATAAACATGACACCACTTGTGGATGTGATGTTGGTATTGCTGATCATTTTTATTATCACCATGCCTGTGATCACTCAGTCTATTGAAGTGGAGCTGCCCAAAGCAGCCTTGCAAGAAACCAGCGCAGAGATATTGCCCAACAGCGTCTCTTTGATAGTACAAGCAAATGGTGATATTCAATGGCAACAGCAAGCCATTACGCTCGCGCAACTTCAACAACGTTTAGTGGAAGTTGCCGCACAATCACCGCAGCCTCCGATCCAATTACAAGGAGCTGCCAAAGTTCCCTATGAAAAAATAGTCGAGGTTATGGCACTGGCGCAACAATCGGGCGTTAACTCACTGAACTTTGTGACGCAAACCAAGTAATAAAAACCAAGATAGCGCTAAGCGGGGTGTCGCCTTGTTATGGCGCTATGAAGATAGATAAATAGACAGAACTTAGCTTTTTAACACAGTGCAACGGGCAGAGATTAAGCACTAAACGACGAAGGATCTCGTTAGACAGTTTAAATACGAATTAATTTCATAAATATTTAAATAAATTAAATTCTCACTCGTCTAATCCAAAACATAATTTTAGTTGAGCTTCTGATAGTCATACCGATTCGCTTAATTAAGTGATCTATTTTGAGGCGAGAAAATCTTGTCGATAACAAGGCGAAGGTTTTTCTATTTAGTTGTTCTAAATGAGAAATTCTTAACGCAGTTAGCGTCAGGTTTGCTCCTTCAAATTGAGCAAGTATTAAGACTAATTGGTATTAATAGCGCCCTGTCGGTCTTGACGCTCAGCAGGCCCTAGGACAATAGCAGTAGCTGACCGTAACTGTGAGGATTAAGTATGAACAACACATCTCGCTTTTCATTAGTAGGTATTGGCTTCGGACCTTCTAATATTGCACTAGCAATCGCACTTCGCGAGCAAGGTCTAACGGATTGGGCTAACCATGCCTTGTTTATGGAACGTCAGCCAGAGTTTTCATGGCATAAAAATATGATGCTCGAAAACACCCACATGCAAATTTCCTTTTTGAAAGATCTGGTCACTATTCGTAATCCTAAAAGTGAATTTACGTTTATTAACTATTTGCACCAAAAAAACCGCTTAGCAGACTTTATCAACCTGCAGACATTTTTCCCAAGCCGGCATGAATTTAACGACTACTTAGCCTGGGCGGCTTCGCATTTTAAAGATCAAACCAGCTATGGCGAAACCGTATTTGATGTCCAACCGATTATAGAAAACGAGCAAGTTGTTGCACTACAAGTGCACTCTAGAGGTGTTGATGGCAGTGAAAAAGTCGTCGAAACAGATAACCTAGTCGTAAGCATTGGTGGCGGTGGATATATACCAAAACAATTTAGAAAGCTGGCAGGCGACACTCGCGTATTCCACAGTAATGATTACAAAGTCGCTATTGAAGCAAATAACACAGCTAAGAAAATTGCCGTAATTGGCGCAGGTCAAAGTGCCGCCGAAATATTTATGGATTTACACGGCCGCGCAGATGATAACCAAGTCGACTTTGTTATTCGTGCAAACTCTATTAAGCCATCGGACGACAGTCCATTTGTAAATGAAATTTTCAACGCAGAATATACTGATAAGGTTTTCTCTAAATCCGATATCGAGCGCGAAGCCTTCTTAAAAGAATACCGCCAGACCAACTACGCCTGTCCTGACTTACCACTTATCGAACAAATTTACGGTGTATTTTACGAACAAAAAGTACGCAGTCACTATCGTCATCGCTTCCTTTCAAGCACAGAGGTCGCGGCGGTTGATGCGGACGAAAACGGTATTCATTTAACTCTCACAAACCGCAAAACTGGCGACACTAAAGTATGTACCTACGATGCGGTAGTGCTAGCAACAGGCTATGTACGTGATCAGCACAAAACGCTATTGGCGCCTTTATCGAAATACTTAGGTGACTTTACCGTAGGACGCGATTACCGCATTCAAAGCACGGAAGACTTTAAACCGAATATTTTCTTGCAAGGCGCATGCGAAAGTTCCCATGGACTGAGCGATACCTTGTTATCAATTTTGGCAGTCCGTAGCCAAGAAATTGGTGAGGTACTTAAACAACTAAAACAAACATCAACGCCTCAAGTTACTGATAACACGGCGCTAGTGGACTAGCCTCGAACTAAAACGGGTGATTGAGAAAAGCTCTGCTCAATCACCTCATAAATAAATCTGCTTCTCAAAAATAATAAGGAGTCTTTGTGAAACAACAACGCTCAACCCCATTGTTAACCCTATCACCCATTGCTGCCGCCATTTTAGGTTTAACACTGGTATCAACTGCACATGCTGAAGGTAACTCGCCAAGCAAACTAAAAGCGGTTACCGTCAATGCTGATGCCGACCAAGAAACGGCAACAGGTCCGGTTGAAGGTTACAATGCACGCCGCAGTGCAACTGGCTCAAAAATCGATGTTGCAATAATTGAGGTGCCACAAACCATCAATGTTGTCACCGCAGACAAAATTGAAGCCATCGGCGCAACGCGTGTGACAGAAGCATTATCATATACCGCAGGTGTAAATACCGCACCTTGGGGTGACTTACCACAATACGATTGGTTATACATTCGTGGCTTTGATGCTTATGCACCTGGTTTCTACCAAGATGGTCTACAGATCCGTAACAGTGGTAACTGGGGTTTATGGCAGACCGAAAGCTACGGTATGGAGCGTATAGAAATTCTTAAAGGCCCCTCTTCAGTATTATATGGTCAAAATGGCCCAGGTGGCGTCGTTAACCTAGTTAGTAAAATGCCAACGCCATTTTCGCAAAATGAGCTGCAGATCAAGCTTGGCAATAACAGCCTCAAACAACTAGCCGTTGATATGTCAGGTCCAATTGACGACGATAGCGAGTATTTATATCGCGTGACAGGCTTAACCAAAAAGTCTGATTTGAGTACCGATCCACTAGAAAACGATCGCGACTACTTAGCCCTATCAATGACTTGGCAACCAAGTAGCCAAGGGAAAATCACCTTTTACTCACAGTATTACGACATTGAGTCTGGCGCTGCTTGGCACGCCTACCCAACAACAGGTACTATTTTACCGAACCCTAACGGCCAAATCCCGTTTTCAACATTGATTGGTGAGCCTGATTTCAACCGCTACAACCAAGAACAGTGGGTAGTAGGTTATAAAGGCGAGTATCATTTCAATGACAGCTGGCAAATCAAGCAACACGCACGCTATGCGGAATTTGACGTTGACTATGGCATCATTTGGGGTAAATGGGCGCAAAAAAATGCTGATAACCCAAATGACCCTGAAAACTTCCGTTACTTAGCCCGTACTCCACTATCAAGTAAAGAGGAAGTCAGCGGCACCACTATCGACACGCATTTGATCGGTCAATTTTCACACGGTAACGTAGAGCATACCTTACTCATTGGTGCCGATTATCAAGATACTGAGATTGAAGTGAGAGCGCGCTACGGCGGTGTGTTAGCTGATCTTGATATATTTAACCCGACTTACGGCTCAAGTGTGATCCAGCCTGAACCTAACATCAAGGGTATTTCCAAGCTAGAGCAGTTTGGTATTTATATCCAAGACCAAATCAAAATTAATGAGAAGATCATCATTTCTTTGGCTGGTCGTTGGGATGAAGCAAAGCTAAAAAATGAGACGCTAGAAGGCCAAGTAGACCCGACATCAGTGCGTACAGACAGAGAATTTAGTGCTCGCGCAGGTGTTGTTTATTTAGCTGATAACGGCTTAGCCCCTTATTTTAGCTACTCCGAATCTTTTGCACCGACAACCAATGTTGACCCTGCTACCGCTCGCCCTTTCTCACCTGAAACAGGTAAACAATACGAAACCGGTGTGCGCTATCAACCAAAGGACTCAACTTCAAGCTATAGTGCAGCGGTATTTGAGATTGAACGTAGTGACTTCACTCAGTGGGTATGGACAACCGAACCTGCTGGCTACAAACAAACCGGTGCCGTCGTTGTGCGCGGTTTAGAATTTGATGCCTTTGTGCAACCAACTGAAAAAATGAACTTAACCGCTTCTTACGCTTATATTCCAAAAGCGGATGTCACTGAAAGTGGTCTAGATCCAAGACTTGCTGACGAAGTGGGCAAACAGGATAAAGCCGTTTCAAAGCATCAGTTTAATATCTGGAGTGACTATCAACTTACCGACAACTTCACTGTAGGTTTAGGTGCACGTTACACAGGAAGTAACAAAGGTACTGGTGAAAAAGCACCTAAAACCGTTGAGGGTTACACCCTGTTTGATGCCATGGCAAGTTACGATCTGGCACAATGGCGCTTTGCACTGAACGTACGTAACCTAACTGACAAAAAGGTTATCGCTTCATGTGGCGCGACATCATGCTCTTATGGCAGTCGCCGAAACATCGCATTAACTGCAACTTACCAATGGTAAGTGCTAGCAACTAGATAAATTAACTCTCGCAAAAACGGCGCTACTCAGCCTGGCAGAGAGTCAACTTAGAGAGTGTAATGTACAAACATTGCACCCTTTCCAAATTCCCCTACTTATAGGGAAATTTGGAAAGGGTTGTTTGTGTTGATACTGAAACCATAGATTTGGGCGAACAAAAGAGCACTGAATATTTAAAATCGCTACTATATACCATAACCAAAACAGTAATCTGGAACAACGATGTCTGAGCCAAGGTCACCCAGCCAAAAACGCAGCAAACATTTGATTTTAAGTTTTTTATTTCATTTTACATTAGCTAAAATCTAGCATGATATTTTTAAGTACTTTGCTATAGTCCTTTCCCCTTCGAAACTCAACCGAAACTTGATTCCTACCATCGACCTGTTCAACACTTACTATTGCGAAGTTATTACGCTTAAATATTTTTGGTTTACCAAAAGCTGTTTTAATCACGCTTTCTGAATGATACTTAGAAAAGGTAGCATGGCCATCTTCAACATGATCTGCCCTCGCTTTCTTCGCTAATAATTTACCCCAATTAAAATGATCTTCTTGCAATCCAAGAACATACCAATGGAACGCAGAAGAAATAATATTGAACACTTTGAAATCTGGATCGTCCTCATGAGTCAATTGAGCAACGGCTGAAATATGTACGTCACCTGATAAAAACACTACCTGAGGGCGATTTTCGAGTGTTCGAATAAAATCGAGTAGTTCAACACGCTGCTTTGCAGCTAAAAACCATTTATCTTCTGGTGTGCCTAACTTTCCTTTGGTATCAGGAAATAGAGGAATAGAACTGGCAATAAACTTAACTTTACCACTAGTATCGCTTAGCCATGAACACAGCTCAGTATATTGAGTATCACTCAAAATTTTTGGCTCAGTAGTGTGTTCACTTTCATATTCTTTAGAGCGAATTTCACTATCACCGCGCACATCTAAAAAGAAAAAGTCACTGTTGCTATGAGTAAACTTGTACCAATACTTTTTGCGTCCTGCGATTGGATGAAGAGGGAAATTCTGTTGGATAAACTGCTCTGGTTCTTCAATTAAATTAGAGAAGCCAGCTTGATGTGCTTCATACGCTATAAGGCCGTTTTCAAGAGTATTTTTATTGAACTGCTGCTTAACTTTGTGCTCGTCTTCATTGAACTTCCCCAGCGACCAATCGTTTTGTATTTCATGATCATCCATCATCATGTAACAAGGCAGTTGTCGAGTCACTTTGTTAAACATGTATAAACCAAACGCTTCGTCATATTCTTTAAAATAGTCTTCGATTTTAGGTCTGAATTGATACTTATCAAAAATATGCGCATGGTCGATGTATATTTGATCGCCCAACATAAATAACATGGTTGGCCTTAATTCTTCGTCAATTTCATCAAGGTAAGCGTAGATATTGTCGAATGTTTCCTCGCCTCTATTGCTAAGGTTGTCACGACATGACCCCATGATAAATCGAGTAGTAGTGCTATTGTCCTCAGGGAAGGTCGTTACTTGTCCATTCAAATCAGGTGTCTGATCAGCTCCCCAAATTAATTTATCTTCTTCAAGTGCTTGATTTAGTTCATCCAGCGTATCGCAAATTACATAACCAACTTCGTAACGGTAAGTCGTGTTAGCTTCTAATGATAAAATATCAACTATGCCCATATCATTGTAATGAGCGCTAAAATGAAAAGTCTGAATTGGTAAAAACTGAGATGACTCCGATTCTCTAATGCGGATAACGCCAATGCAACTGTTCGCATTTAAACAACTACCACCAACACGGAAACTTGACGAAGTAGTGTGTCCCACTATTGGACCAATCAGTAAAGGTTGAACAAGCATCACATATCCTTGAGCTTAATTATTTTGATTAAATAACAGTCAGATCTTTCTGATTTTTCCATACCTTAATTTTCAATAACTCTTATAAATAAAGGAGGGGAATCACACTTCAAGTAGAAGTAACTAAACTTAGTTTAAGTTAATTTCACCCAGTTCACTTCTCAGCGCCGTTTTTATTTCCGAAGACAAACCTAAAGATAAAAATAAAGCGACTTATAGCCGCTTTATACATCAACTTTAAACTTCGCTAGACACGTTCTAATACGGTACGCTCTTTAACCACCGCAAAATGCCCAACATCCAAGTCGTGAGACGAAACACTTTGGCTATTCAACCATTCGTACCACCATGCTTTATGCGCTTGCTCTCGACCTTTCATCCAAAACAGTTCGGCCTTACCGGTGTAAACAGGCAGCGTCTCAATATTGACAGCAGCCAAGAATAACGGCTGGAAGGCCAGATATAAATGGTATAAGTCTTGAGCCGTTAACTGTCCGTAACCCGTCATAAACTCCGTCCTTGGGTGCTCAAACACTTGTTTCATCAACCTTTGAATGTCATCACTTGATATCTGCTGTTGAGCAGAGCATTCAGCCAGCGTACTTTGTATTTCAACGTCTTGCATCAAGGCAAACCCACTTTCTTCGCTCAGTAATAAGCTAAAGAAGGTTTGTAGCTGCATCATTGGGCCTATTTGCTCTGCCAGTGTTGAGCGCTGTGCACTTGCATGAGGTGGCGAGTAAGGGTCAAGTAAAAGCAGCTGCTCTACTTGCTCACCTTGTTGTTCTAATTCAGCGGCAATAGCGTGCGCCAATACGCCACCTAAAGACCAACCACATAAACGGTAAGGTCCATGAGCTTGCACTTTGCGAATTTCGCTCAGATGCGATGCCACCAGCGCAGATAAATCAGCAGCTTGCCCAGTTAAGGGATCAGGCTGATAGGTCAGCCCGTACACTGTGCGCTTGCCATCGAGATGCCTTGCCAAAGTGGTGTAGTCCAACACTTTACCAAAACCATCATGTAAGCAAAATAGCGCACTTGCAGCGGCTGATTTTTGATTCAGTGCGATAATAGGCTCGCTACAAAGTGTATTTCCGGAGCCTGTAGTGCCTTGCAACTCAGTTAACTGCAAGGCTAACTGGCTCAGATCCGCAGTTTCAAACATGTGTTTTACCGCCATTTCAAAACCACGTTGGCGCATCAATGACACCACTTTTAGACACGCGATAGAATCGCCGCCAAGCGTAAAGAAATTAGCAAAACGACTGATATTATTGATACCTAAAACCTCAGACCAGACTTGCGCCACACTTTGCTCCATATCGTTTATTGGCGCAACAAACTCTCCGCTATCTTGCCAAACCGGTTCCGGTAAAGCGTCGCGGTCAATTTTACCATTCGGGCTAAGTGGTAAGCGTTCAAGACTCATAATGCTGTTTGGCACCATATAGTCGGGTAAGACTTTGGCTAAGATGCTTTTTAGCTCATCACTTGACTGTACTTGTTGAGACTGCACATAGCCAACTAAACGGTCGCCTGACGGCGAAGGCTTTGCCAATACAACAGCTTTTTGAATACCGCTAATACTTGCAAGCTGAGCTTCAATTTCTTCAAGCTCAATACGCAGGCCTCGGATCTTAACTTGGTGGTCGAGTCGACCCATGTATTCAATCAGCCCTTCTTTATTCCAACGCACCAAATCACCGGTACGGTAAAGGCGACCACCTGATGCAGATATCGGATCGGCAATAAATCGCTCTGCGGTTAAGTCAGGACGGTTAAGATAACCTCGGCTCAACCCTACTCCGCCTAAATAGAGCTCACCTACTGCCCCTTGAGGAACTGGCGTCAAGTATTCATCGAGTACATAACAGCTGGTGTTTGAGATAGCACGACCGATTGGAATTGTGGTTCGTGGCGCTTGCGTAAACTCCCAGTTGGTCACATGAATTGTGGTTTCTGTTGGTCCATATAAATTATGTACCTTGGCATCTGGCAACGCGGCGAACATGCGTTGACGAAGTTCCGGTGGCGCAGCCTCTCCTCCTACCATAATGTTACGTAAATAGTTCTCTTCACTGGGGTTTGTTTGCTCAATAAAGGCTTGTAGCATCGTAGGTACAAAGCTTGCGGTTGTAACTTGTTGCGCCTTGATAAGTGCAATTAGCTTGTCTGGATCTTTATGATCTCCGGGTTCAGATACCACAATGCGGCCGCCTTGACTCAGTGGGAAAAATAGCTCCCAACAAGAGACATCAAAGCCAAACGGCGCCTTATGTAACACCGCATCTTCCCGTGTAAGTTGATACTCGCGCTGCATCCACTGCATACAGCTAACCAGTGAGCGGTGACTAATAGCCACGCCTTTCGGTCGTCCCGTCGAGCCAGAGGTATAAATCACATAAGCTAGCTGCTCAGGGTGAGCATCGACAATGAGATTATCTTGGCTGTATGGCGCTAAGTCTATCTGTTGCCATACACACGGCATGATCTGCTCAGGGAATGGCGGCAGTGCATCTACCCCTTCAGCATGAGTCAATAACAGCTGTACGCCACTTGACGCCACAATATATTGCAAACGCTCCGCTGGATAATCTAAATCTAGTGGTACGTACGAGGCACCCACTTTCATGATTGCCAACAGACTTATCACGGTTTCAACACTACGCCACATGCCCACAGCGACTCGGCTCTCTATACCCACGCCTTGTGATTGTAGATAATGCGCCAGCTGGTTTGCTTGTTGGTTAAGCTCAGCGTAACTCACATGATTGTTTTTAAATGTCACGGCGATAGCGTCAGGCTGTTTTTTCACCTGTGCTTCAAATAAGCGGTAGACCGCTTGCTGGGTGTTCTCTTTGATGGGGTTTTCACTCCACAAGCGCTGAGTTTGCCACGCATTGTCAGTCAACGCTTGCCAATCACCTAGCGGCTTTAGTTCCGGCTCTGCGACAAGCTGAGTCAAAGCATTCAGTAAATAGCCACACAACTGCGCAGGTTCAACACTCGGTAGTGTTTGCGCTACGATGTTAAAGCCATCTCCAGCATCGTCAATAGAAACTCCAATAGGGTAATTGGTGCGTTCCTCACCGCCAAACACTTGCCAGCCATCATCGGTAACATAGAGCTTTTTCGAATCACCATGTTTGTGCGCATTTGGGCTATAACGATAATTCAACAGCGTCGAAAACAACGGCGTTCCTTTCGCTACGCTGCTGCAAGATTGTGCTTTGGATAAGCTCGCACTTTCATGGCTAATAAGCGCAGTTAACAGTTGCTGCGCTTGTTGCAATCCTGATTTAAGATCTGCTTGGCGCAATCGAAAACGGATCGGCAATGTATTGATAAACATGCCAACAGCCCTATCGGCGCCTTCTCCACCTTGTGAGCGGCCAAACATCACCGTGCCAAATACCGGATCATTTAGTCCGGTCAGCTTTTGTAGCACCATCGCCCAAGCTAGGTGGAATACCGCAGCAGCACTGGTGTTTTGCTTTATGGCAAGGTGGCGCACTTGGGCGGCCAGTGTCTCAGGTACGGCAGTTTCGTGGGTTAGAATGTCCTCACCTGTCCCCTTAATATCTAACAATCCAAATGGCGCAGTTGGCGTTTCTATGTCCCCTAATAATTCACTAAAGAAGGTATTTTGCTCCGCTTCGGCCTCTGGATTTTGCTGCGCTAGCGCCACAAAACGTCTAAATGGTACAGGCTCTGGCAGTAGCGCTGCATTACCCGCTAAAATCATCTGCACTTCTTCAACGAGTACTTCTAAGCTAGTGTGATCCATCACTAAATGATGACTCGGCAATTGCAACCAGCAGGTCTCGTCTTGCACTTCGGCAATAGCAATGGCGGCAATTAAAGGCGCACACTGTGTGTTTAGCCTAAAGTGAGTTGGATCTACGGCCTCATTTAAGCGTCTTGCTGCTGCCGTTAAGCCTGCTTCATCAACAGCTAGTGGCGCGTCACAGGCACAATCTAACCACTTGATTTCTACTTTGGCCTGACGCTGCACGACTTGCACAGGCTCTGGCAAACCCTGCCAAAAAATGGCTGTACGCAGAATATCATGGCGGGCAATAACAAGGTTAAGCGCATCAACAAATGCACTTAGCTGCGCGCGGCTTTCAAAACGTAATAGGTTAGGCGTAATGTAAGCGTCGCCTTTTTCTTGCAAAGTATGGTGGAATAAAATTCCCGACTGCAGCGGCGCCAGCGGATAAATATCTTGGACATTTTGTACGCCCCCATCTACTTGCTCGACGACTTTAGCTATCTGATCATTATCCAGCCTGACCAATGGCAGCATTTCACTGGTGATAACAGCGGTATCCGTCGCAATCCCTGACCATGCGGTTTCTGGTGCTGCATCTTGGCGGTATGGCGTAAGGGCAGCCGCGAAGTGTTTGAGCACTGGCTGACTAAATAAGGTTTTCACTTGTGCTTGCCAACCAGCTTGGCGTGCACGCTCCACCAGCTTAATCGCCAACAGTGAGTGGCCACCTAACGAAAAGAAGTTGTCATCCCTGCCCACTCGCTCAAGGCCGAGTAAATCTGCCCATAGGTGTGCAGTCATGGTTTCAGCCTCACCTATCGGTGCGCTGTATTCCTGCGCTTTGGCCCATTGTGGCTCAGGCAAAGCTTTGCTATCAACTTTACCATTGGCTGTCAGTGGCATTTTATCTAACACCACAAACGCATTGGGCACCATATAATCCGGTACATTTTCACCAAGTGCTTGAGCTAATTGCTGCTCATCTTGAATATTACCGGTAACATAAGCGACCAATTTATCGCCGGTCGCCAAGTGTTTCACTAATACTTTGGCTTCGCGCACTTGAGGTAAGCGTCTTAACTGCTCAGCAATTTCACCCAGCTCTATTCTAAACCCTCTGATCTGTACTTGATCATCGCTACGACCTAGGTATTCAATCTCACCGTTTTGATTCCAGCGCGCCAAATCACCAGTGCGGTACATCCTTTGGCCATTACCTAACACGCTGTCTGCAACAAAACGTTCGGCAGTTAAATCTGGTCGGGCAAAATACCCTCTGGCCAGCTGGATGCCTCCTATGTATAACTCACCAGTAACGCCCTCAGGCACTGGGTTTAAACTGGCATCTAAAATATAGGTATGGGTTTGTGAAATACCTTGGCCAATAGGCGCTAAGCTTCTATTGTCGTTAATAAAAGGCCAGTGGGTTACATGAATTGTGGTTTCTGTTGGCCCATACAAGTTGTTCATCACAACATCAGGCAGTGCCTTGTATGTGTCACGGAATAACTCAGCAGGTACGGCTTCACCACCACACATGATATGCCGCAGCGAGGTGCATTCGGCCACATCAGGTAGCTCGATAAAGGCCTGTAATAAAGCAGGAGGAAACGAGGTTATTGCAACGCTTTGTTGTTGGATAAGTCGCTTCAGTTCGAGCGGATCGCGTTGGTCACCAGGTTTTGCAACCACCACCGACATCCCTTCACTCAGAGGGAAGAAAATCTCCCAGCAAGACACGTCAAACCCAAAAGCGGCTTTGTGCAATACCGCTTCCTCAGGTTGTGGAGAATATTGTCTTGCCATCCATGCCATGCAGTTACTCAGTGCACGATGGCTGATCGCAGCCCCTTTCGGGCGACCCGTTGAGCCCGAAGTATAAATCATATAAGCCAATTGCTCGGGATGAATAGCCACGTCAAGCGGCTGGGCTGACAACGTTTGCCAAGGCAATTGTGCTAAGTTGACGACAGGCAAAGAAGCCAAATGGTGTGTGATCTGCGTATCTTTCAGCACCTCGGTTAATTTCGACTGTGCGTCAGGGTGAGTGATAATGGCTGTGAGTTGACTATTTTCTGCGATGTAAGCCAGTCGCTCTGGCGGATAATCTTGGTCCATAGGCACAAAGGCTGCGCCAGTTTTTAACACGCCTAATAACGTCACTACCGTATCCATACTGCGCTGTAGCGCCACACCGACTCTATCTTCGCGACCAATATTTAGGCTTTGAAGGTGCTGCGCAAGCTGATTTGAACGTTCATCCAGTTGTTTATAGCTCAAGGTTAAATCTGCAAATACCGCTGCCACTGCATCTGGCTGGGTGTGAGCCAAACGGCTAAACTTTTGTTGCACTGGGGTGGTGTCTTCTAGTTGTGGATTTAACCCCCAACGCTGCCATTGCTGCGTTTCACTATCGTCTAGCAAGTTAATGTCACCAAGGGCCATAGTCGGCTCAGTGAGCAAGGCAGCAAGCACCCGCTCAAAGTGCTGACTCATGCGAACAATGCGTTGCGTGGAGATGGCCTTTTGATCGTAAGTAAAAGTTAAAAAGCAAGCGCCCGCTCGGTTTTCATGAGCATCTAATACCAACTCAAACTGCACTTCTCCTATGGTTGCAGGCAATTCACCCACTTTGAGCCCTGGCAACTGTTGTAACTGGCTTAAATCACCAAACTGATAGTTAAACAATATCTGAAATAACGGATGCACTTCGCTACTTCGCTCAGGTTGCAAAGCTTCAACCAATTGCTCAAAAGGTAAATCTTGATATTCTTGTGCTCCAAGTGTGGAAGCCTTTACCTGTGCTAAAACCTGTTGCAATGAAGTGCGGCTGTCAAAGCGGTTATCCTGCACTTGGGTGTTGACGAATAAGCCGACCAAATTGGCGACTTCAGCCCGTTGTCGATTCGCGATTGGCGTACCGACACGGATCTGCTCCATCCCGGTATAGCGCTGTAGCAATACCTGAAATGCCGTCAGCAATACCATGTAATGAGAAACCTGATGGCTGGTGGCAAAAGTACCTAGCTGCTGCGTTAAGCTCTGTGGTAATTGCCAAGCGTGTGAGGCACCGCGAGCATTGCCGTGCTCTGAGTGTTGAGCTAAACCATTATCCACCTTAAGTTGTAACACCGGTTGTTCGTCACCGAGCTTTTGCTGCCAATACGCTAACTGACGCTCAAGCTCACCGGCCGTCATCCAGTCTTTTTGCCATTTAGCATAATCACCATAGGCAATATTCAGTGCCGGTAGTGCTGATTGAGCCAGCTGACTCGATAAATCTCCCGGTGCAATTTCAGCGCTAAGCAATTGGCTATACAGCGCGGCAAATTCTCCCACTAAAATCTGTAATGAACCACCATCAGCAATAATATGATGTAGTACCACCACCAGTTGATATTGATTTGGCGCAAGCGTGAGTAGTCCCACGCGAATTAAGTTGCCTTGGGTGAGGTTAAACGGTGTGTTTAACCATTGCTGACGCACCGCATCAATGTTATCACCCGCTCCTACCTCTACCTGAAAATCATTGGCAATCTCGATTGGTAGCACCTGCTGCTTTACCTCAGCTTCAACTTGTACAAATTGCGTGCGAAGCGAACTGTGACGAGCAATTAATAGCTGAAAAGCACGTGTCAACGCACTCAGGTTTACCTCACCTTCAAGCTGTAACCCCCCAGTGATGTGATACGCTGCACTGTCTGGGTCTAAATGCCATAAAAACCATTGACGTTGCTGTGCATAAGACAGCTCAGCAGCCTCAGCTGAGTGATGAAAAGGTAAAACGGGAAACTGACGCATGTTCAGCCCATCGGCTTGCACCTTTTGATAGACCAGCTGACGTTTTTCTTGAGGTAACTGATGAAAGCGCTCAGCAATGCGTTGGATGACCTCACTGCTCATTATAGGTTCTCCATAAATGCTTCTAAGTCGAGCAAGGCATCTTCTTGCTCTGGATTTGTTTGTGCTGAAATAATTGCAGCTAAGTCTTTTAGTATTGGATTAGCAAAAGCATCGCGCACCGCAATGTCTACACCAAATTGTGCTTGGATTTGGCTCAGGGTTTCCACCGCAAGTAAAGAATGTCCGCCAAGTGCAAAAAAGTTGTCGTCACGTCCGACTTTTTCAAGTTGCAGCACCTGCTGCCATATCTTGGCCAGTCCACTTTCGATTTCACCTTGTGGTGCCGCAAACGTTGAAAATTGCTGTAACGATGGCTCAGGTAAAGCTTTACGATCTAGCTTGCCATTCACAGTGAGCGGCAATTTTTCAAGCTGCACAAACACACTAGGGATCATATATTGCGGCAACTGAGTAGTAAGTTGCGAGTTAAGCGTATCAGGCCCAAGCTCAGCGCCATTTGCTAGCACCAGGTATGCCACTAATTGCTCGCCACCAACGCTATTTTTCACTAACACCGCAGCATCAACTACATTGGCTAATTGCCTTAGTTGGCTCTCTATTTCGCCCAATTCAATCCGCAAACCACGGATCTTCACTTGCTGATCTAAGCGGCCTAAAAACTCAAGTTGACCTTCATCATTCCAAACTACCTTGTCGCCAGTGCGATACATTCTAGCGCCTTGGCTGTTACTATCGGCAAATGGATTCGCGACAAAACGATCAGCACTGAGATCCGGTCTAGATAAGTAACCGCGCGCCAAGCACTCACCGGCGAGATATAACTCTCCTGCCACCCCTATCGGCACTTGATTGAGCGCACCATCCAATACATAAGCTTGTACGCCAGAGATAGGTTTACCAATTGGAATAACGTCATCTTGCTGGTGACACTGCCAGCTTGTCACCTCTATCGCCGTTTCTGTCGGTCCATAAAGATTGTGCAGTGCCGTTTGTTCAAAGTAGCTAAAAAATTGCTGTTGGGTTTGCAAGGTAAGCATTTCACCGCTCGTAAATACTTGGCGTAAACTTGGACATAAGGTTTTTCCGCCCAGCGCTTCGCGTGAGCTGCTTATCCCCGTCATAAATGCTTGCAACATGGAGGGAACAAAGTGACAAACCGTCACCGCTTCTGTTTCAATAAGTTGCCGAATTTGTGTCGGTTCTTTGTGTTGTTCTGGCGCTGCTAATACTAGGCTTGCACCTTGCGTTAATGGCCAGAAAAACTCCCAAATAGAAACATCAAAACCAAATGGCGTTTTTTGCAACACCCTATCACTGCCTTGAAGCTGATAGCGAGCTTGCCCCCAAGCCAAACGATTTGCGACGCCGCGATGTACACATGCAACCCCTTTGGGCTTGCCCGTCGAGCCTGAGGTATAAATCACATAGGCTAAGTTATCTAAATGGATTGTCACATTGGGTGCTGTGGTTGGATAAGCGCTTAACTCTAAGTGCTCAAGCCATGTTACTTGAGCGCAGATATTCTCTGCCAGCTGCGCTTTTACTGGAGCATGACTCAAGATACATGCACAGGCGCTTTGCTCAATAATATAGTGTAAGCGAGCCTCGGGCAGTTGAGGCTCGATTGGTACGTAAGCCGCGCCAGCTTGAAGCGTAGCTAGCATCGCCACCACCATCTCAATGCTGCGCTCAAATAGCAATGCCACTTTCGACTCATGGCTGATATTTTGCGCCACCAAATACTGTGCTAATTGATTTACCCGTTGCTGTAATTCAGCATAGGTGACTGACTCGCCCGCAAACCTTAACGCAATCGCGTCTGGGGTTTTCTGTGCCTGAAGCGTAAATGCTTGAGGTACGCTAAGCAAGCTTGCTGAAGTTTTACCACCGGATTCAAGCGCCGCTAAAGCCGCTTTCCGTTCGGCACTGTTCAGTGAAAGATCGCGAATTTGAGTCTCTGGAGCTTGGCAAAAGGTGCGCAGGAGCGACTGATATTGCTCATCAAATGTGGAGATCCAAGCCGCTGAAAGTTTACTACTATCAACACGCCATTGTAATTGCACGCCACCATCACTTAGCTCGGTTGTATCTAACGCAAGGTCGCACATTACGCCCTGAGTCAAGCTAAAGTAATTGGTCAACGAGACACCGTGCAATTGTGCTAAACCACTGCTGCTATCTTTGAGATGATTGAACATCACTTGATAAGGCGTTGCGCCCTGCAAGTTAGGTTGAAAACGCTTCATCAGTGAGTCTATGGGGATGTCTTGTTGCGCTTGGATTGCTAATGCCTGTTTGGCACAGTTGCGCAATAGCTGCTGCAGCGTTAATTCACCAGCAACAGGCAAGCGCATCAGCTGTATATTAACAAAAAAGCCAACCACACTATGGGTAGCAAACTGGTTCCGATTTGCCACCGGAACCGCCGTCAGCAGCTCATCTTCGTTTGTGTATCTATGCAGCAAAGCTTGATACGCAGTCAATAACACGACGAATAGCGAGACCCCTTGTTCACGCGCAAATTGTGTGACTTGTGCTGCCAATTGCGCGGGTAACTGAGTAACGAGTTGCTCTGCCTTAGGTACGTTATTCGCTGAGTTTGTCACACCGAGTTCAACCACAGGCAAGTGACCTGTGAGTTGTTGCTGCCAAAATTGCCACTGCTGCTGCACTTGCTCAGCATCACTGTTAAGCCAATCATTTTGCCACTGAGCAAAGTCAGTATAATCTAACCGGTTCGCGTCATGGGTGATGGGTTGAGCGAGACTCGCTTTTTGATAAATTTCAACGAAGTCTTTAATAATCAAACTCTTCGACCACGCATCACTAATTATGTGGTGCATCACGACTAAGAGTACATGCTGCTCTGGAGCAAACTGCAACCACTGCATTCGCATCAAAGGACCTGTCCGTAAATCAAAAGGCGTTGCAGCGAAGCGCGCTAACCTTGCTTTATAAACCTGTTCCTGCGCTTGTTCGCGACTCAGCTCTGTATCATGTGCTTGCAGTGCTGCGACTTCAGCGACTAATTCATGTTGCTCTACCGATTCCAGCGGTAAGCTCAGTGTCGGCAAAACCACTTGCGCAGGTTTGGCGCCTTCCCCTTCAACAAACTGAGTACGCAACCCAGCATGGCGCTCGGCTAAGTGATCTAAGCTTGCACGCAGCGCGTCTTTGTCTAGATGGCCACTTAAACACATCCCCCCACCAAGGTGGTATGCGGTATTTTCAGGGTTGATCAACCACTCAAACCACAGCCTTTGCTGTGCCGCCGATAACGGCGCTTGAAGTTTGCCAAGTTTTTTAATTACTGGCGCACTCGACTGAACTAGCTGTTTATCCTCGAGCTGTTTAAGCATGGCTTTTTTCTGCGCCAGTGTCATATTGCCTTTGCGCGCTGCCAATAGTGCATTGATCGACATGCTTATTTCGCTCCCTCAGCCAGCTCTTGCTGTAGCTCTTGTATTAGAATGGCTTCTATTACTCGAGCAAGCCCCAAAATGGTTGGATCTTTAAAAAAGGAAGCTGGTGACAAGGTCACTTCAAATTTATTGCTTAGTTGCGACATGATTTGTACCCCCATTAAGGAGTCACCGCCCAGCTCAAACAAATTATCGTGAATGCCTATTTGCTCTATCCCCAACATGGCGCTCCAGACTTGCGCAATACCAACTTGTAAATCATCTTCTGGTGCAACATATGGCGTTGATAACTCAGGACGTTCATAGCCACCACTGCGAGGTGTCGCATCTGCCATAGTCAATTCTGCATCTAACAGGTTACCTTTGGTGGCTTCTAATCGTGCAGGAAGGTCGAGCGTTGAAACCGCAACTTGCGGCAATATTGGTGCGCTGAGTATGCGCGCCATAACTTCAATCCCTTGCTGAGGCGCGATGCCGACTCCGTCAGGCATATCCATATCACCAGCCATGCCGACCTCTCGCCAACTGTCCCAGTTAACAGCCAGTATTGGATAACCGCCCGTTTGCACCAATCGCTGTGCGTATTGTTGTGCGATGCCATCTAGATAGGCATTGGCTGAAGCGTAGGCGGCCTTAGATAAACCACCTGCAATGCTAGCAAGCGATGAGCACAACACCATAAAGTCCAGTGGCTGCTCGTTAAATAAAGCCAACAAATGTTGCGTACCCACAACTTTGGCAGCAAACATCTGCTCGATAAACGCTGCATCCGTCGAACTAATTAAGGACGTTGCACCACTCCCAGCGGCATGGATCACCCCATTGATCTGCCCAAACTGCTGATGTGCTTGTGCGACAACCTCTGCCATTTGTTCAAAGTCCGCCACATTCGCTTGTTTAACCAGTACCTGCGCACCAAAAGATTGCAATTGTGCTAACTTTTGCTGTTGTGCCTCTGAAGGCGTGCTGCGACCAAGTAACACTAATTTAGCCTGGTAGTGCTCCGCCAAATGCTCAGCCATTACCAAACCAACGCCACCTAAACCGCCGGTAATTAAGTACACCCCACCGTGGCGATAAATCGCTTCATTTTGCTTAGGTTTGGCCGTCGCTTCAAAGCCCATTAGCCAGCGATGATAAGACCGATAAGCGACCACCTCGCCCGCTTCGCCATGCTGCTCTGACAACAACCAATCTACCCAGTCACCGTGAAGTTGTGCACCAAAATCAACCAATTGACATTGAATGTGTGGGAACTCCTGCGGGATGACTTTACATGGGCCAAGTAACATCGACTGAGCGGGTGAAATCTCATCATTACCCGACACATCGGCCAACCCTTGGCTCACTACGCTCAAATTAACCGGCTGACCTAACTGTTGCGATTCAAGTGCTTGAGCAAGTGCGATTAGGCTCATCATGCCCTGTTGTTGAGTTTGGTTTAAATCAGCAGGCTCGCTGGTCGGCAAGCTCCACAAATGGAATATATGCGATACAGGACCATGAATTTGATTCACGCTTGCAATAAGTTGCTGATAGTCGCTCAACTGAGCCGCGCGGATCACAAACTCATTATCCGATTCTTGCTGAAATGCTTGCCCTAATTTGACCCGAATTAGCTTATCGCTCTGCGTGTGCAGCTTATCAAGGAGCAGATCGCAGGCCTTATGCTGTGTTTCAAATAGCAAAGTACAACCCAGTTCAACGGGCTGAGTTAAATCAGGAACCGAGCGCTTATACGAAGGGATGTAACACCACTGTTCAATCGGCTTTGGTGCTAAGGCGTTATGGTTGTTTTGCGCCACAATATTTGCATCGGCTTCAATCCAAAAACGTTTTCGCTCAAACGGGTAAACAGGTAAGGCGACGCGATGAGGCGTCTGCTCATACAAGGCATCCCAATCAATCTCTACGCCTTCAATCCATAAACGCCCCAAGGCTAAGGCAAAGTGCTGCTCTGTCTCTTGCGCTTTTCTTGGGTGTGGTAGCGAAGTGACAATGCTCGTTTGCGCTTTTACTTCTGCATCCCGTCCGGCAAGTTGACTTAGCGTATTACTTGGCCCCACTTCGAGTAGCACAGTTTGCTCTAAGCCATTTTCTGACGCTGGATTGTCAAGATTGACGATAGTGCGCAGACCTTGGTTAAAGCGAACCGCTTGTGCTAAATGCTGCGCCCAATATTGAGGGTCGGTCGCTTGTTGGTCGGTTATCCAAGTACCTGTTACATTCGATACAAATGGAATGCTTGGGGCATTGCGCTGAACCTGAGCAATCAACTTAGCCAGTTGCTCACCTGCATCACTCACCAAGGACGAATGGAACGCATGGGAAACATGTAAAGGCTGTACTACGACCCCTTGCTCTGTGAGCCTATTTGATAGTGCCGCTATCGCTTGCTCTGAGCCCGATACAACACAGTTTTCAGGGCTATTCACCGCTGCTAGCTCAACTTTATGCTCAAGATTGTCGGTATCAAGATAAGGAGCTAAAGCGGCTTCTGAGAGCGCCACCGATAACATACAGCCCGGTGCTTGCGCCTGAATAAATTCGCCCCGCTTAGCGACCAGATATAATGCATCCTCTAAACTAAACACCCCCGCAATACACGCGGCGACGTATTCGCCGATACTGTGGCCAATCATAGCGCTGGGCTTCACTCCCCACGCCAACCACTGCTGCGCCAATGCATATTCCATAGCAAATAATACCGGCTGAGTGACTGAGGTTTGTTTTAGTTGCGCCGCACCGTGCTCAACGTCCGCTTCATCAACAAAAATAAGATCTTTAATATCTTGCCCAACGTGCGCTATCAGACCCTCTCGGCAGCGGTCAAATGCATCTCTAAACACACTTTCTGACTCATACAGTGCGCGGGCCATATTGATATGCTGCGAACCTTGCCCTGGGAACATAAAGGTAACGGGTCTGTCACCCGAAACTGTTAACTGCCCTTGCGCTCTTAATGTGCTGGTGTCGTCAGCCAGTGCTGCAATCGCTTGCTCATTATTTTGCGCCACCACGACGGCACGATGGGTTAGGCCTTTCCTACCGACTTGCAAAGTGTAAGCACTGTCTTGCCACAAAGGCTGAGTGCTTGCTTGCTTAAACCAAGTTGCTAACTGCTCGCGGCGACTGGCCAGTGCAGTTTTGGTATGGCCTGACAGCGGTAAGATTTGCCAGTTGCGCTGCGACTGCGTCGCACGTTGAACAGGTGGCTCCTCAAGGACCACATGCACATTGGTGCCACCAATACCGAATGAACTCACCCCAGCACGGCGTGGGCCTGTTTCATTTGACCAAGGCGTCAGCTTATCCGCGACATAAAACGGGCTATTGGCAAAGTCAATTTCTGGGTTAGCTTGCTTGTAGTGCAAACTCGGCGGGATTTGTCCGTGCTTCACTGTCAGCGCGGCCTTAATTAGCCCGGTAACCCCTGCGGCTGCATCTAGGTGACCAACATTCGATTTTACCGAGCCTACAGCACAATATTGCGTTTGCTCAGTATCCATTCGGTAGGCGCGGGTGAGCGCAGCAATTTCAATGGGGTCCCCAATCACCGTGCCGGTACCATGCGCTTCAACGTAACCAATGCTCTCTGCTGGGGTGTCAGCCATTTCCAGTGCCGCGGCGATAACTTCAGCCTGCCCATCCACACTAGGTGCGGTGTAACCAGCTTTAGTATTACCGTCATTATTCATTGCAGAGCCCTTGATCACGGCATAAATGGTATCGCCATCAGCCATCGCATCTTCAAGGCGTTTGAGCACCACGACACCAGAGCCAGAACCAATTACCGTCCCTTGAGAATCTGCGTCAAACGGACGACAGTGACCATCTGGAGACAAAATTGCGCCAGGTTGATATACATAACCGCCCTGATGCAAAAAGTTCAACCACGAGCCGCCAGCCAAGGTCATATCTGACTCATAATTCAATAATGAACGTGTCGCCATGTGGACTGCAGCCAAAGAGGTTGAGCACGCTGTTTGTACCGTTACCGCCGGACCCTTTAGGTTTAGTTTGTAGGCCAATGTCATGGTCATGGCATCTTTGTTATTACCGTTCATCAGCGCTTGTAGCTGTGAGATATTACCGAGATCGCTAAAACGGCCACTTTGCATCAAATTAGAGATTAGATAAGTGTTTACGCCACAGCCGCCATAGACACCTATTGGAAAGTCACACTTGTCACCATCGTAGCCAGCATTTTCCAGCGCCTGCCAAGCAGTTTCTAAAAAGAGACGTTGCTGTGGGTCAAGCTCTTCGGCTTCACGCGGTGAATAGCCAAAAAATGACGCGTCAAACTTGTCTTGATCAGGCAACAATGCACACCGAGGGACAAAGTTGGGGTCAGCAATAGTCGCTTCCGGCACCCCAAGTTCACGTAATTCTGCCTCTGTGAAGGTTTTGATTGATTCCACCCCGTTTTTTAGGTTTTCCCACAGGGCATCTACGTTCTCAGCTCCTGGGAAACGACCTGCTAGGCCGACAATGGCAATATCTGTGCTTGAATAAGTTTCTGTAGTCATGCTTAGCTTTCCACTTTAGTGCGTGTTTTTTTCAAGAAGGCTTGGCGCTGGCGTTGACCGCGCGCCGATGCTTTTTTCATCTCTTTGGCAACTGCTTGCTGTGCATTTGCAGCGCCTTCAGGTGTACGTTGTTCAAAGTAAGTGGCCATGGCACTTACGGTTGTCATATGAAACAGTTCTAACATGGTCAATTTACAGCTAAATTCGGCTTCAAGACGTTGCTGAATTTGACCAAACAATAGGGAGTGACCGCCCAAGTCAAAGAAGTTGTCATGCAGGCCAATTTGTTTCGCATCTAGACCTAGCACTTCCGCCCAAATCGCAGCGACTTTCTTTGCTAAGCCGCCTGTTGGTACTTGATGGCTTTCACCACTCCCCCACTGAGGTTCGGGTAAATGATGACGGTCAATTTTGCCATTGGCCGTCACTGGCAAGTTTGCCAATACGGTGATACAGCTCGGAACCATGTAGTCTGGTAGTTTTTGCAGTAAACTTTGCTTCAGTGTTTGCGCGCTTGGTAATACGCCTTGGCCATTCGCCTTAGCGCCAACATAAGCCACTAAATGTGTCCCTGAATGACCATGTTGACCATCCCCATCTTTGGCCAATACAACCGCTTCTTTAATATGTGGGAGTGCCATTAATTGCGCTTCAACTTCACCAAGCTCTATTCGGAAACCACGAATTTTGACTTGATGATCGATACGCCCTAAATATTCCAGTTCATCGTGTTGATTCCAACGAACCAAGTCTCCCGTTCGATATAAGACTTCGCCATCGCTACTGAATGGATTGGCAACAAAGCGCTCTGCGGTCAGGGCTGGACGCCCCAAATAACCACGAGCAACACCACGACCACCCACGTAAAGTTCACCGCTTGCTCCTTGTGGTACAGGATTCAGATCGGCGTCTAAAATATAGGCCTCACGCGCACCAATCGGCTTGCCAATTGGTACAGTGCTAACCTCATGTAGCTCACCCGGCAAACTGATCCATGCCGTTGGTGTAATAATGGTTTCAGTTGGCCCATAGGCGTTGACAATCCGAGGCGCGGAAAACGCCCGATGAGCGTCTTGATAATCTGTGCGGCTAAATTCTTCACCGCCGACAATACAGGTGCGAATTTGTTTACAGTCGTGTAAATGCGGCGTCAAAAGGCGCAAATAGGCGGGCGGTAGATGCAGTGCCGTCACCTTATGCACGTTTATTAATTCACTGACGGCCTCCACATTGAGTTGCGCTTTAGTCGCCAGCACTAACGCCCCTCCTTTGATCAGTGGCGTCATCCACTGCTCACCTGCGGCATCAAAGTTAATCGAAAAGAACTGCAGCTCCGTGTGCTCGCTATCCACTCCGTATACGTCAACCATATTTTGAATATGCATGGACAATGGGCCATGCGTAACGGCAACCCCTTTGGGCAACCCGGTCGAACCTGAGGTGTAAATAACATAAGCCAAGTGCTGGGAGTGTGATGCAATCGTAGGGTTAGTCGTTGCAAAGTCGCCAAGCGCTATATGCTCGTATGCAAGCACAGGGATGTCGTTTTCAGCGTTTGGAATATGCGCCACGAGCGCAGCATTCGTCAGCACCAACTTCACCCCGCTATCCTTCACCATATGAACAAGCCTGTCCTCCGGGTACGTCGGATCGAGTGGCACATAGGCGGCTCCCGCTTTCCAAATCGCAAATAGGGTGACATACATCTCAATACCGCGCTCAAGCGCCATACCAACGCAATCTTCCGGCCCAATACCTCGACTTTTTAAATAGTGCGCGAGCTGGTTGGCTCGTTGATTTAATGCGTCATAACTTACGGTTTGTTGGTTGAAGATAAGCGCGGGCGCATCTGGCGTGCGCTTCACTTGCTGCTCAAACAGTTGATAAATGGTGGAGTCATCCGTTGCAACCGCAGGCCCTTTGGCAACCTGAGTCAACCACGCTTGCTCTGCCGTAGTTTGCACACATAGCTGCGCAAATGGCGTTGCGCCAGACTCAAGCTGGGCATGTAGTAGAGCAACATATTGCTCAGCCATACGCGCTATCGTTTGCGGCAAAAATAGTGCTCTGGGATAAACAAACTCTAGCGCTACTTGATCCTCTTCCAGCTCGTAAGTTTCGAGCGTTAAGTCAAATTGCGGCGCCACTTCTAGCGGCTGCCAAGCCCGAGCTGATAAGTTAGTATCCGTTGCGACCAACGGCTGCCATGCACGAGTATCATGCTCCGTATGGCTAAACATTACCTGGAAAAGCGGATGCGTATCGACGCTACGTTCCGGCGCTAGTGCTTCGACTAGATACTCAAAAGGAACATCTTGATTTGCTTGTGCGCCCAAGACTGCAGTTTTGACTTGCGCCACAATATCTTGCAAACAAACCTGACCCGAAAACTTCGCAGGGATCACTTGGGTATTTACAAAAAAGCCAACTAACTCTTGGAGTTGAGGCAAATGGCGGTTCGCAACTGGTATCCCCACTCGAATGTCATGTTGCCCAGTATGACGATAAAGCAACGCATGAAAACTGGCTAACATCACCATAAATAAGCTGGCGTTTTGTTTGGCCGCTTGGCGACGAAGTTGCTTAACCAGTTGAGCCGGTAAGACGACACTGTGATTTGCACCTAACAGTTGCTTGTTATTTTCAGGAGAGTGCGCTTTATTGACTCGAGGGAAATCTGTGCATAACTGCAAAATAGGTTGCTCATCGCAGGCGAGCTGTGCTTGCCACCACGCTAATTGTGCTTGCGCTGCATCGGAGGTGAGATATGAGCGCTGCCACAAAGAAAAATCTTGATAGGTGATTGCGTCCTCTCGCACTTTACTCGCGCTCAAGGTTCCCAAATAAATATGTGCAAGTTGGTCTAGTAATATTTGCATCGATACGCCATCGGAAACGATGTGATGCATCACTAGGATCAACTGATAGCCTTGCTCACCGAGATTAATTAGCGCCGCGTTGACGACATCCCCTTTAGTTAAATCAAATGCGTATTGACTCACTGTGGCAACCAATTCAGCCAATGCCGAAGCTTGCTGCGGTGCTTCAACATTACTTAAGTCAAATTGTTGCAGCGGCCAATGACCCGTTTTCGCAACCACTTGGATTGCCGTACCGAGTTCATCGGTATCAAAGCGTGTGCGCAGCGCTTGGTGTTCAGCCACCAGAGTATTTAATGCGTTTTGCAAGCGCGTAGCGTCTATATCTGAGTGTAGGTTGATGCGCGCACCAATATTGTAAGCACTGCTATGGGGCTCTAGTTGCCATAAAAACCATAGTCTCGCTTGCGCATGAGACATTGGAACGGCCTGCTCAACTCCATACTCATTGGCAATAATGGAATTGATTGATGACACGTCGGAAGCTTCTTTAGCCACCAGCTGTTGACGTTGTGACGCGGCCAAAATAGCATCGGCTTGCTCGCCTAAGCGCAAACAATGAAATATTTCTGTAGGATCAAACTTCACTTGCCAGTGCTGCTCAATGGCGTGAATTAACTGCACCGCTTTTAACGAATTACCGCCTTCTGCTAGAAAGTGTGCGTCGCGACTAAAATCACTCTTACGGTTGAGCACGGCTTGCCAGATATTGGCCAGTGCTTGCTCGTGTTCTGATAAAGGTGCTGGGGCCAAAGTATCTGCCAGTGTTTGACCACGCACCAGCTGATTATGAGCATAAATCGCATAAGCCTTATCAGCATTATCTTCTGACAGTTCCGCAGCAGCACTCAGTTCAGCGGCTTGCGTCCACATTTGCTTGCAGGCGCTACGCTGCAATTTGCCACTGGACGTTTTTGGCAAGCTTGCAGGTTGCATCATCAAAACGCCTGTGACGGACTCATCACAATATTCTGCAACGATTTCCTTTAAGCGATTAACCAACAACTGCGGACTCACTTGGCGCTGAACCTTGCGCGCAATTTCTAGGGCCACGCCAACGCCTTCGCTATGGTTATCCGTGGCTGCAAATACCGCGATCCGACCTTTACGGGCGAACTCAAATTCTGCTTCGATAATTTTTTCAATATCCTGAGGGTAAATATTGCGACCATGAGAAATGATCAAATCCTTGATGCGGCCAACAATGTATAGTTGATTATCTTGCCACACTCCTAAGTCCCCGGTGCGAAGCCAGCGCGCTTGCTCATGTTCTACAAAGGTGTCAGCCGTTGCAGCTGGGTTTTGCCAATAGCCCTGAGCAATACTCGGCCCCGATACCCAAATTTCACCCACATGTCCTGCCGGCAATGCCGCCTTGGTCGTGCTGTCAGTGATCCGTATACTATGATGTGAAGCAGGTACGCCACAGGCTACCTGTTTTACGCCGTGCTCAGCTTGTTGTGCGATACCTTGTGCAAGTGAGGCAGCAGAAAGTGACTGTACCATTAGGCCAGATTGTCTTTTTGGCCCAGTAACAAATAAGGTTGCTTCAGCCAATCCATAACAAGGGTATATGGCTTGAGGATTAAAACCTGCAGGCGTGGCTTGTGCAAAAAAGCTATCAAGCGTATCAACCCTTACAGGCTCTGCGCCACTAAAGGCCACTTGCCAAGAAGACAGATCCAAATTCGCCATTGCGCTTGGTCTTATCCTTTCAACACACAAGCGATAACCAAAATCTGGACCACCGCTTGACGTACCTCGGTGTCTAGCAATTGCTTCAAGCCAGCGAATTGGTTTTTCAAGGAAGTAGCGAGGCGACATCAAGACACATTTTGAGCCATTGAATAAAGGCAAAATCAAGCCAGCCATTAATCCCATATCGTGGTACAGAGGCAACCAAGACACCACAACCTCGTCAGCTATCACCCCACTCCCTTCGCTGATGGCAATTTCATTTGCAATCAAATTACCGTGACTCACCATAACGCCCTTTGGTGCTGCCGTTGAGCCTGAGGTATATTGTAGAAATGCCAACTCTTGTGGTTGTGGCGTATGCGCTTGCCAGTAGGTATTCTCTTGATAATTTAACTGGTCAACAAACATTAAACTTGCAGCATTCAGACCGCTGTTGCTCATTTCTTGTTTGGCTAGTTCAACTAACTGATGATCTGCAGAATGCGCTAAAATAGCGGTTGCTTGACAATTTAACGCAATCCCAACAACGCGCTGAATATGCTGAGAACGTGAAGATTCGGGAACAAATAAAGGGACCGCGATAAGACCTGCATAAAGGCATGCGAAGAAGCTGATAACATAGTGCTCATTGTTATCTAGCATCAACAGCACGCGATCACCTTGACGACACTGTAGCTGCAGCTCGGCCGCTAGTCTTTTAATCTGTATATCTAATTCACCATAGGTAAATGAGCGCTCATCCAGCACACCTTCTTTGTCACTAACGACCACCAGCGCGGTTTTATCCGCTTGGATCTGGGCAAGGTGTTGTAAACGCTCAACCATGCTGTGGGGCGTCTCGCCCGTGAGATACGGGTTTAGTTGTAATGGCTTGTGTTGCATATTGCAGCTCTACCTCAATTTTTCTAAATGGGCTCGCGACTAGAGACAAGATTAAAAAGCGAACCGACTAAACAATTAATGTCACCAAGTGTTTAATGCTGTGTGATAACCCAAGTCCTCAAGTGCAGCGCTTGGTTTTACTCTCAACAACTGAGCAAAGCAGCCGCTGATGCATTGTTGCGACTCAGTGTTTGCTCAAGCGCGGACAACACTGAGGCTTGGGCACTGTGAATATAAAAATGCCCACCAGCGAAACCTTGTTGCGATAATGGATGACGGGCGTGTTGCTGCCAGGCCAGTACCTCGCTTACACTGATTAAGTCATCGTGACCATAAAAAGTGGTTACCGGCACGGTTATTTGCGAAGGGCTCGGTGGCGTAAACGAGCGCAATGCGCGATAATCAGCGGCCAGCACCTCAAGCGTCATCTGCAATAAATCAGCATTGTCAAATAGCATGTCTGGCGTCCCTCCCTGCGCTCGCAATTCAGCAATGAGCGCTTGCCTATCATTAGGTTCTGGGTAGCGCTCGGGATGAATAAACTGTGGCGCAGGACACGCCGATAGCATCAAGGTCTTAGGCAAAGGTAAATTGCGCTGTTGCAACTGCAGTGTTACGCCATAGGCAAGCAAAGCTCCCATGCTATGGCCAAAAAAAGCATAATCACCGGTCATCTCATGCTGATAACATTGGAGGATCGCATTCACTTGTTCGCGATAGTTTTCGACTTTCGGTTCATCTAACCTTGGGCCTCTCCCTGCAAGCTCAATGGGTACTAACTTTATCCAGCTAGGTAATTGCCGACTCCAACGTAAGTACATGGAGGCACTCGCCCCAGCACAAGGCAGGCACAGCAGCTTGATGCTTGGCGTGCTCACGCGTCACCTTGTTGCGCTTGCTCAGCCATCCACTGACGCAAAGAGGCAGGACGCATATCGGTCCAGTGCTCGTTAATGTAGTTTTGCACGTGGGCCTTATCGCCCTGAACGCCAGCTACGGCTTGCCAACCTGCAGGTACTGCTTTCCACTCGGGCCAAATTGAATATTGTTCTTCTTGATTAATAAGCACGATGAAGGTTTCATCTTCGCGGTCAAAACAGCTCACAGACATGACATCTCCTGATAAATATTGCACTGCTACTAGAGGCAGTTGGTTTACATTCTGATGAGATTGGGTAGCCATGAGGTATGTATCTCCGTGCTACCGTCTCAACATGCCAATAAATTTGGCGATATTGCCTCTGTAGACGAATAGAAATGCGAATTGTTTAAAGAAAAAAGCGCCTATATTCTGATTTTTTACCAGTGCAGATAATTGAACGCGTATAGGAGGGGGGGTTGCGGACTGAATATGCTTAACTGCCAGGCTGTTATCAAGTTGAACGCAGTGGCAGTGTCAACTGGCACTGCGCTCAACTTTAACCACTCAGGCTATTTTTGCAGCGGCCTCTTCACGCTGATAAAGTTGGCCGTGTTCCATCCGCAATAGTCGATCGGCACAGTCAAAATACTTATCGTCATGAGAGATAACCAACAGCGTTTTACCCTGCGCTTTAAGCTCAGGTAATAACTGGCGATAAAACACCTCTTTAAATATAGGATCTTGATCCGCCGCCCATTCATCAAAGACCAAAAACGGACGCTGCTCTAAATGGGCAACCACCATTGCCAAGCGTTTTCTTTGCCCCTGAGATAACGCACGCGTTGAAAATGCGCCGTTGGCGACATGCACTTTACGATTAAGTTGGAGCTTTTCTAGCAATGAGTTTGCAGCCGCATCTAATTCAGCCGAAGGGATATCCAGTAACTCTTCAAACAAATAAAAATCAGAGAAAATTGCGGTGAAAAGCTGCCTATACTCATCTAGATCTTCTGGGTTAATGGTTTTGCCATCTAAGCGAAGTTGACCAGTATTACTCTTGTATAATCCGACCAACATCTTAGCCAGCGTGGTTTTGCCACTGCCATTACCGCCAACCAAAAAGACAATTTCCCCCGGTTTAAACGATAAATCGATAGGCCCGAGTGTGAATAAATCATCAGAAGGTTCATGATAAAACTGGTGTGTTAATCCGCTTAATTCAAGCTGCTTAAACGAAGATGGCGCATTCGGTAAGTGCTTTTCTTTCGCTCCTTCGGATAAATGCGCGGTGACAGCTTCAATGCGCTCAGCTGATGCTTTCGCTATATTGGCCGCGGGCAGAGCCTTTAGTAAATTCTCTAAAGGCGCAATCATGTATATAAAGACCAACGCAAAGCCCGTTAGTATTTGGGTGCGCTGCGCTGAGTCTGCTACCAGCGCGAACAAAACCGCGCCAATAAATGCGTAGATTAAGAAATTTCCCCAAGCGGTAGAAATAACAAAGACAGACATGCCCACCGTCCGTTGCTTACGTACAGACTCAATAGAGTCTCCAAGCACGTTATCTGCAAATCGCTTTCTTTTACCAGCATGTAAGCGTAGCTCTTTGGCACCGTCAACCAAAGCACTAAAGTGTCCAAACAAGCGATCTTGCTCTTTTGCTGCACCATTTAAATAGCCAATGGCCTTGAGATGAACCAAGTGATAACCAATAGAACCTAAGCCCAAGACCACCAGCGCCATCACAAATACATCCATCGATAACCAAGCGATATAAGCCATACAGCCTATTACAATAATACCGTTGACGACGATCACCGGTAACCGGACGAAAAACTCGGCAACTTTTAAGCAGTGTTCAGACAGCGCTGATTGCACCTTGGCTCCACCCACTTCTTCAAGTTGGCGATAATCTGCTTGCAGCACCTTGTCTGAAATATGTCTTCTCAGCACAGCGTGCGCCTGTTGGCTCAATCGCTCAAACAATGTTGAAGCCACCACCTGAAAAAACAACACAGCCACCACCAAGGCGACAAAAATACCAAAAAATTGATTGGCTTCTTGTTGTGATGAATTCAATACATTATTAATTTGCGTGAGTAACAATACGGCACACACACCGCAGATTGCACTCGTGAATACAGCCGCACCTAACAGCCATTTTGATTGACGAATTAAATACCCAAGCACACGATTTCCTCATAATTCAATTACTGAGTCTGATAGCAACAAGACGAAGCACTTATAAAGTTGTTTAACGAAAGTCTAAAAAAAACTAAATTTATACCAATTTACCTAAATGTTAAGGCAAGAAAACCTTCTCGATAGTCCGGCCTAAACTTTGCTATTTAGTTGTTCTAAATGATAAATTTTTAACACAGATCGCGTCAGGTTTACTCCCTCAAATTGAGCAAGTATGAAGTCAAACTGGTATTGCCTGCCTGACAGCGAGCAACTTACTCACCAGCGGGCAAATTAAGGTTTTGCTTAGCGCCAAAAAAATCACTGATCACCGTTAAATAAATCTGCTCGATTTCCAGTAAATCATTTATGGGTAAACATTCATTTGCTTGGTGTATCGTGTCGTTTTTAACACCACATTCAATCGTTTGGGTGTGGCCATTGGCAAAAAAGCGCCCATCCGATGTGCCTCCTGCCGTATTCACTATGGGGTATCTCGCAGTGCACTGCACGATGGCATTTTCCACTAAGTTTAAGAACGAATTTTCCATATCTGCACTGGTATAGTACGGGTTACATGCCCTTGACCAATCTAGACTCAGGTTGTCTTTAAATCTTGTTAAGTGATTTTCGATAATGCCGATGATCTCTTGATTACTATACCCATGGCTGTATCTAATATTGAAATTAACCTGGCACGCTTCAGGTACGATATTATCCACATCAGTCGTCGTATTGACGCCCGTGACTTGAAGGGTTGTTTTGACATCTGGTTGGTCTTTTTGCCACTCTAAACCGCACAGTGTCGCCACTATTTTACCCGCGATATGCGCCGCATTGACCGTTTGTTCGGGATAAGCGACATGACCTGCTTTCCCTTCAATTTTTATGGCACCTGAGATTGAGCCGCGGCGACCATTTCGGATCACATCACCCACTCGATTGTGCGACGTAGGCTCTCCAACAAGGCAAGCGTCAATCGTTACACCATCTTGACTGAGTCGCTCAACTATTCGCTTGGTACCAAATTCAGCTTCCCCCTCTTCATCGGATGTCAGCAACCAATAGAAAGTGCCTTTAAGCTTTTGCTTCGAAGCCAGTAAGACTCGTGTGGCACTCAGCATGGCAGCAATGCCCCCTTTCATATCGGACACGCCCCTGCCATAAATAACATCGTTTACGACAGTCGCTTTAAATGGATCGGAATGCCAATGCTCCTGCTCAGCGGGGACAACATCAACATGACCAGAGAATGCAAAACTTGGCCCTTCAGAAAAAACCTGCTTGGCTATAAGGTTACGCACTCCATTTTCTTCAAACCATGAGGCTTCAAACCCGAGTTCCTCAAGATATCGAGCGATTGTTAAAATCAACCCAGCATCACAAGGCGTCACCGACGGCGCTGCAATGAACTCCTGTAAAAGACTTATAGAGGTACTTATTTGGGTTATTTTTTTAGTTAGTTCTTGCATGTAGAGCCTAGTTCCCAAGCCGAATATTTGTTTTTGTTGCACACCACTTTTAGGCAGCAACCACGACACTCAGACTAGTGACGAAACTAAACTAAATTTTTTTACATAAGATTATTGATTTGTCGGCGTTCGGTATTTTTTACCCCGCCAAAACACCTAATTTGACCATTAAATGCATTTTTCTAGCGCCATTTTTGGTAGATAACAACCGAGCAAAATAAGTAATAGGTAATGTGGTATTTTGAGACTAAAAAACGGTATTAAATTAATGGAGTTGCGCTTNACATAAGATTATTGATTTGTCGGCGTTCGGTATTTTTTACCCCGCCAAAACACCTAATTTGACCATTAACTGCATTTTTCTAGCGCCATTTTTGGTAGATAACAACCGAGCAAAATAAGTACTAGGTAATGTGGTATTTTGAGACTAAAAAACGGTATTAAATTAATGGAGTTGCGCTTCGTCATTAACCATAAACCTCTATAGCTGTTCGTTTCAATGCTGCCGAATTTAGTGCCTTTTTTTAAGCCTCCTTATGATACCTATGCGCAAGGTGTTGACCTCAACCCTTTACGATCTACTGCGACTTTTTCTGAGTTATTAGAGTCACCACATTTTATCGACCATGTAGCTCGCTTTAGCCTAGAAAAAGGCGTAACGAAATCAAGGGCTCAAGCCTCCGTGTGGCATATGTATTACACCTTCAATATTTTCCCAAGCATCATAGTGAGCCATTCGTTATTGCTAACACCATTGCCACTAAAGCTTTGCGAGTTGAGCTACCACCCTGAGCAGCTCAGCATTTTATTGCCTCATCAAGGCAAAGCACTCGTAGACAGTGACACAGAAACACGCTATCACGATTTATTATTCAATCACTTATCACCGCTTCACGACCTGCTACATCAAGCTTTTGGCGTAAAAGAGCGGACGCTATGGAGTAATTGCTTTTATCGCTTGAATGACTTTTTCGATATTATTATGGGGCTTGTGGGTGCGCATCCAACATTGCTTGAAGATAAACAAATATTGACTAAATCCGCCCACTTTGGGGCGCTAAATAATCCGCTAAAGTTTACCGAAATAATCGCGCATGATCCGAGTGGCAAGTATCAAATCCGTCCTGAATGCTGCCTTCTACACAACCGAGAAAATGGCAATTACTGCCGCGACTGTCCCAAACACAAGCACAATGTGGTGCAAAGAAAAGCCGCGTTAAGTAACCTAAGCAAACTGAGGAAAAACGTCTCGATAGAATGAAGCTTTCTCAGCCATCACTAACGCAGCACGCTTATGAGGAAAATCAAATTCAAACTGGCTATGATAGCCAAGTTCTGCAATGCGAGTGAGTAACCTTGCATTATCATGGCGAGGCTCTAGTACAATGCGCTGAGTATCTTCATGCCCTAAATAAATAAGGTGACTTAAACTGGTCATCCAAGCACGAAAATTTTCGGGACCTCTGCATGATTGCTCGCCAACTAATAAATGGATGCCTCTATCTTTGGGCTGCCACTCATAATAACCAGCTAACTTATCTAACTCAGCCCAATAGACTTCAACATAGCCAAATGGCTGTTCATCAAAATACATGATAAGCGGCAAACTATAGTTGTCGGCTAAGCGTTCGCTAAGATACTGCCACTGCTTTTCTTCTGACCACGCCTGCTGCCAAAAATGCGCAACTCGAGGATCGTTCATCCACTGACAAAATAATGGTAAATCCGCTTTTGAGATCAACTTAAAGCGCACAGTCTTATTGAGCTGTGAGTTGTAATACGAGGCGAGCTCTGTACCTTGCTGCGCGGTTTTGTCGGCACAAGGAAATTGCTGCCACAAAGGATGAATTGAATACATACTCTTCCACTTAAATTACACAAACGACCGTCATTGAAGCGACAAAGTGCGTTTGAAAAACCTTAATTAAATTATCTATTTTGAGGCGAGAAAATCTTGTCAATAACACCACTGTCGCATCCTGCTATCGCCAAAGTACCTGCATCTATGTAGACAAAGCAAAAATTTCTTATTTAGTTGCGCTGAAAAAGAAATTTTTAACGCTGTTAGCGTCAGGTTCGTAGCTTCAAATTGAGCAAGTATTATGACAAATTGGTATTAATAACAGAGCCATGAGATCACATGTACTCTGCTTAGTGGACGATGACTAAGGGAATTAATTTAAGGAAAGCACTATTTTGTCGGCAATCTAGGTCATTTTTTTCTGGTACATATGTTTGTCCGCTCGAGCAAATAAGCTAGCCATACTTTCGAACTTATTATCGCTCTTGGCAAACCCAGCTGAAAAACCACACTTGGGGAGTTTTTTCTCTTTTAACGCTTGATAGAAATTAGCCTCACTTTGAAAAATAAAGTCGTTTACTTCCTCTTCATTATCTCGTTGTACAATAGCCAAGAACTCATCACCGCCATAGCGCCCGATAATATCATCTTCGCCGCTAGTGGCCTTCAACGCTTCAGCCAAGCTTTGTAACACTTGATCACCAATCTTATGACCATAGCTGTCATTTATTGGTTTAAAACCATCTAAATCAAGAAAGATACAGTAAATAGCTCCGCCAAGTTTTAAGACAATATCACGCTTATGTTCACCGAGTATTTCGGTCGCGCGACGATTCAACACTTCAGTCAACGGGTCTTGCATTGCAATAGCTTTGATTTTGCTATAACGCTCAATCATCACCAAATCATCTTCTAGCATATCGCGTAAGTGCTCTATAAACTCGACCAACGAAGCGTTGTAATTTGTAGGCTTAAAATCCATCACACACAAAGTGCCAAACGACTTTCCACTGGGCCAGTGAATAGGTACGCCCAAGTATGACTCAAAACCATCAACGGCAACCTCAGGGTTATCGTCCCATTGATAGTTCGCACTAGCATTTTGCTCGTATAAATTACGGTTATTCGCAACAACATGCTTACAGAAAATATTGGTTTCTTGCGGTATAAAACCACCAGCAGGATACGGATTTTCTTCTTGGTCGCTTGCAATCATCACTGCAAAACCATCTTCTTTTTTTTGCACTACAAACGCAGCAGGCGCCGAAAAAATCTTTGCCATTAAATCGACCGTTTTTTGCCATTTTAATAATGTTTGTTGCGAGGACTCTGGTTTGAGCAAGTCTGCATAGGGCACAGTGATACCATTTCGTTCAATTACAATGTTATCTAAACAGTATAGCGAACAGCTGAAAAGAGGATGAATTATTGTTTAAAAAGAAAGCTGTATAAACAGCACGCTGACCGGTAAATCAGCGTGTACTACAAAATTATGGCTTTAATGCTACTTTTCTATCGTTGTAATAAGCAATCAAATCATCAACGGTTTGCTGACAATACTCACGGATCCCTGAAACTAACATGTGCTTTTCACCATAGCCGACTTTAGTGCCGTTAGACAGCAAGTTAAAACGCAGGTTGATCTTGCCACGTTTGCCTTCATAGCTAAACTCTGGCTTAGCTGCTTCCAATGTTACTTCCGATACCGATATATCATCCATATGGATAGACATAGATTCGTAAATCACCATTGGCCTTGCAGGATTGATCATTACTTCTTGCTCACCCATCAATGGGATGATCACATGAGGAAAGGTAGTGCCTGAAAATTCAACGTAATTTCTCGTCAAACTATTGATGAGTGTTGGACAAGTGCTGGTTTCGCCAGTGCGCGACACAGACAGCATCACTTTATCATTTGCGGTAATATCAAATTGTGCAGCACCATCTGGCAATACGAGCTTTGTCGTTTCGTCCACCATGCCCACAAAGCTAAACTCCATATTTTCGCTTAATCCGTAGTGCTTTAATACTAAGGAGAAAAGTAGATCACCCGGTACACAAAACTTCTTTGCATCGATGTCGTGCAATGGGTTGTAATCGTCCGCGACTCCTTTTGCAAACAAGCTCCCCTGTTCTCTGGTAATGGTGATTTCATTTGCTTGTTGTTGATAATACGGCTCTAACATCGCTACTTTTCTCTAACCTCTATGATAAAACTGCGCCATGTTACCAGAATTTTCTGAAATAGAGGTCATATCTGTTACGATAATCTGTTAACAAATATTACACTAGCCGGACTTGGTATTAAAAGTGAGTGAGGTTATTGAAAACAATAACCTCGCTCACTTTTGTTTAGAGTAGAGTTACATTAACCCTTGTAATGGCTCGGCGCCCCACGTAAAGAGTAATAAAGCTGAAAGTGCAATAAAGATAAGGTATGCAACAACACCCGATTTCATAACAGGCGTGCTGACTGCATTTTCTTGCTTACCAGTAACTAACGTCTTTACTAGGTTTTGACCTTTTAGGCGATACACCACAATAGCAAATATATGCAGTGCAATGGCCGCGATTAACAGCTCAATATTGGTGTGATGTATATCACCTGCTAATTCAACTAAGTCGTAAGATACATATTGTGCAAGCGGTCCTTCCACCAAAATATCATCGGTTGTCATCAAGCCAGATACGAGCTGTACAAGGATCAGCACAAAAAATAGTAGCACCATCAAACTGCCTGCGGGGTTATGCCCTACATGACTTTGTTTTGATTTAATGGCCGATAAAATCGCTTTAGGTGAATGAAATAAAGCGCTTAATTTAGCGGTTTGGCTACCAATGACACCCCAAATTAATCGCGTTGCCATCAGTGCTAGCACTAAATAGCCAGTAACAAAGTGAAGATCCATCATGCCTTCTTCACCGGTAATATATAAGGTTACTAGTCCTGCTACGAGCAGCCAGTGAAACCCGCGGATAAATCCATCCCACACTTTGGTCATCATTTATTTGCCCCATAGGTAAAAATCATTGCAATGATGACAGGTTATAAAACTCAGCACAAAGAGTTAAGGTTAAATAACCGCTTATCTTGATATAGCACCCAATTTTGAATGCTAATTAAGCATAATGTTCTATAGTAAACAGGAGTCAGCTTTACTTAGTTGGAGCAATAATGAAATATTTACTGCTAATGCTGCTGTTGTTTTGTGTCTGCTGCGACGCAAAAATATTGCTGATCTCGAATGAGCCTGCCGATGAGCAAAGACTTTTTACCAAACAACCCCATAGTTTAGAGTCCGATACCAACAACTTGCTTTTAAACCAGTTCGGCCGAGATTACTTCGATTTTAACATTGTCACCCCAGCCGAACTCAACCAATTGCTGGCAAGTGAAGACCCAGTGTGCGCAGTGTCTCGCCTAAAAACCCCAAGCCGCCAGCAAGCCTTCTTGTTTACCATCCCCATTCACCTCTATCCAAGCCATAGATTATATTACTTCAAGCAACGCACTCCTATTGATGCCAGCCTTGTGAACAGCACCGGTAAGCTGACGTCGCTTGCAAGCTTAATGGCTTACTATCCTCAAGCCACCATCATCAAGGAGATCGGCAAGTCTTACGGTAATACCATTGACTCCGCATTAGCGCTGCTTGACCCAAAAAATGTTGCCACCAAACCATATAAAACGTCAGCACAAACCATTATGGAACACTTCAGCGCAGGAAGGGACGACTTTATATTAGCCTACCCCGCTATTTTTCAGCAAAGCTTTCCTAAGGACAAAGCCCATCAAGTGGGGTCATTACCAATAGCAAATAATCTTCCTCACCTGGAGGGCCATATCGCTTGCAGCCATACCCAAGAAACCCAAGCATTTATCGAAAAGGCCAACCACATGATCCGTGCACTTTACTCCACTAATACCTACCTCAACACACACTTAAAATATCTCCCTAAACAAGATCACGCTTTGATCACCAGACGACTTGCGATGCTAAACGCCAAGTATCAACGTACCGCAGCAAAATAATCTCAACAGCTATTGCACAAAGGTCATACCTGGTTTAAATTAAATCGCACACGACTAAATCACAAGAGATTAAAAATGACGACGCTATATCAGTTTGAAGCAAACACATTACAAGGTCAGACATATCACTTTACCGACTTACAAGGTAAAGCTGTGCTTATTGTTAACACGGCCAGTGAGTGTGGATTAACCCCACAATACGAAGGGCTACAAAAATTACATCAAAAATATGCGGACCAAGGCCTTGTTATCATCGGCTTTCCCTGCAACCAGTTTGGTAAACAAGAGCCTGGTGATGCAAAACAAATTCAACAAGGCTGTTTAATCAACTATGGTGTCGATTTTCAGATGATGGAAAAGATAGAAGTTAATGGCGACAACACACACCCACTTTATCAATACCTAAAATCTGCACTTCCAGGACTATTTGGTAATAAAATCAAGTGGAACTTCACTAAGTTTTTATTCAACCAACAGGGTGAACCGATTAAGCGCTATGCTCCAATCACCAAACCAGAACAAATAGCCAAAGATATTGAAAAGTTATTAAATGAGTAAATCGAATCCGCAGCTCAACCTCGATAATCAGATCTGCTTTCGGCTATATAGTGCATCAAGACAGGTTACCCGACTCTACCAGCCGTTACTCAAAGAGATTGGGCTCACGTACCCGCAATATATAGTGTTATTGATTTTATGGGAGCAAGATGGACTGCTCGTGAAAGAAATAGGCGAGCGAGCTGAACTCAATAGCAACACCTTAACACCGCTTCTTAAGCGATTAGCAGAACGAGGTCTAGTTACCCGCAGCAAAAACCCTGATGACGAACGGCAAACCTTCATTTACTTAACTGAAGCAGGTAAAGCACTGGAGCAATCATGCACATGTATCCCAGCACAAATGATGGCAAAAGCGGGCTTAAATATGGAGCAAGTTCAACAGTTAAAGCAGTCTCTTGATATGTTATTAAAGTCCAGCGCTGCAACACCATAAGAAAAAGCAAAACACAGCAAAGCTCAATCTGAGCATTCAAGCATAAAAAAACCCATGCATAGCATGGGTTTTTTCTCTTTCACTTGATTATGCAAACAATGCGTTTGCTTTTTCAACGATATTTTCTACCGTAAAGCCAAATAGCTTGAATAGCTCATCAGCAGGCGCTGACTCACCAAACGTTGTCATACCAACGATCGCACCATTTAGGCCTACATATTTGTACCAGAAGTCCTCGATACCCGCTTCGATAGCGACGCGACGCGTTACTGAGCTTGGTAGTACACTTTCTTTGTATTCAGGAGATTGCGCATCAAAAATGTCAGTTGAAGGCATAGACACAACACGTACCTTTTTACCTTCTGCACGAAGCTTATCCGCAGACTCAACCGCAAGTTGCACTTCAGAACCTGTCGCAATAAGAATAATTTCAGGCTCACCATCACAAGATAGCACATAACCACCTTGCTTAATTGCTGCAACCTGCTCAGCGGTACGTGGCTGCTGCGCAAGACCTTGACGAGTAAATACAAGTGCAGATGGACCATCAGCGCGTTCAACCGCTTGCTGCCAAGCAACTGCTGACTCAACTTGGTCACATGGACGCCAGCTCGCTAGGTTTGGCGTAGTGCGTAAGTTCGCCATTTGTTCTACTGGTTGGTGCGTTGGACCGTCTTCACCAAGACCGATTGAATCATGGGTATACACAAAGATACTTCTTTGCTTCATCAATGCAGCCATACGTACGGCATTGCGTGCGTATTCCATAAACATTAGGAATGTCGCACCGTAAGGGATAAAACCTCTGTGCAATGCAATACCATTCATGATGGCAGACATACCAAACTCGCGCACACCGTAGAAGATATAGTTACCCGCAGCATCTTCTGCCGTTAAGCCTTTAGATTGATCCCAAAGTGTCAAGTTAGAACCCGCAAGGTCAGCAGAGCCACCCATAAACTCAGGTAGAATTGGACCATAGGCATTCAATGCATTTTGTGATGCTTTACGTGTTGCAGGGTTTGCAGGATTCGCTTGAAGCTCTGCAATATACGCTTCAGTTTTCTCTGACCAATCTGCTGGAAGTTCGCCTTTCATGCGACGCTCAAATTCAGCAGCAAGCTCAGGATAATGCATTTGGTATTCAGTGAACTTAATCAACCAGTCACTTTGTTGATTTTGACCACGTGCTGTTGCGTCCCATTTAGCGTACACATCTTCTGGTATTTCAAATGCACCGTGTTCCCAACCAAGGAATTCACGAGCAGCTTTGATTTCATCCTCGCCCAGTGGTGCACCGTGACAATCATGGCTACCTGATTTATTTGGTGAACCATAACCAATAACCGTTTTACAACAAATAAGCGTTGGCTTGTCAGACTCTGCTTGCGCCGCTTCGATTGCAGCTTTAATCGCATCGCTATCGTGGCCATCAACACCGGCGATAACATGCCAGCCATAAGACTCAAAGCGTTTTGGTGTATCGTCGCTAAACCAACCTTCAACTTCACCGTCGATTGAAATGCCGTTGTCATCCCAAAATGCAATCAGTTTGCCAAGACCAAGCGTACCCGCAAGTGAACAAGCTTCGTGTGAGATACCTTCCATCAAACAGCCATCACCTAAGAATGTATAGGTATAGTGGTTAACGATGTCGTAATCTTCACGGTTAAACTGTGCAGCCAATGCTTTTTCAGCAATCGCCATACCTACCGCATTAGTAATACCCTGACCTAATGGGCCTGTAGTCGTTTCAATACCTGGCGCGTAACCATATTCTGGGTGGCCTGGTGTTTTTGAATGTAGCTGACGAAAGTTTTTGATGTCATCAATTGATAAGTCATAACCCGACAAATGCAACAATGAATAAATTAACATTGAGCCGTGACCGTTTGACAATACAAAGCGATCTCTGTCGAACCACTCAGGGTTACTTGGGTTGTGCTTTAAAAAATCGCGCCAAAGTACTTCTGCGATGTCCGCCATGCCCATCGGGGCTCCTGGGTGGCCAGACTTGGCCTTTTGTACAGCGTCCATGGAAAGAACGCGAATTGCATTAGCAAGTTCTTTGCGAGATGGCATGAATTCTCCTACCTTTAAATGTGTTTCGCGGGGTTTGAGCCCATTCTTACTTATTTATATGGCTAACTGCAACGGCAAAGGCCATAAAAAAACGGGTACAGACAGACTTTTTCCGACCAATAAAAAAGTTTGCACAATTTTGGACGTCTAGGCGTAAAATAACTAGTCAATGCCTAGGTTTTTTGGTTAGAATACGCCCCTTAATTTTTCGCGCTGTCCCTGATGTTTGTGAAGCGCAATATTTGTGAGCATAAATACAATGGCTAAACATTTATTTACTTCTGAATCTGTTTCTGAGGGCCATCCAGATAAAATCGCCGATCAGATCTCTGATGCGGTTCTAGATGCCATCCTTGAGCAAGATCCAAAAGCACGTGTTGCGTGTGAAACTTACGTTAAAACCGGTATGGTTATGGTTGGTGGTGAAATCACGACTAGCGCTTGGGTTGATATCGAGGAATTAACTCGTAAGACCGTGCGTGAAATTGGTTACACGCATTCTGACATGGGCTTTGACGCTGATTCATGTGCAATCCTAAATACCATTGGTAAGCAATCACCTGATATTAACCAAGGTGTTGACCGTACTCGCCCAGAAGAGCAAGGTGCTGGTGACCAAGGTCTAATGTTTGGTTACGCGTGTAACGAAACCGACGTACTGATGCCTGCTCCAATCACATACTCACACCGTTTAGTTCAGCGCCAAGCGCAAGTTCGTAAAGACGGCACACTACCTTGGTTACGCCCAGACGCTAAGTCTCAGGTAACATTCGCGTACGAAAACGGTAAAGCTGTAGGTATCGACGCAGTTGTATTATCTACACAGCACTGTGATTCTGTTTCACAAGCAGACCTTGTAGAAGCTGTGATGGAAACTATCATCAAGCCTACATTACCTGCAGAGCTTATCACTGAAGCAACTAAGTTCTTCATCAACCCAACTGGCCGTTTCGTTATCGGTGGCCCTATGGGTGACTGTGGTCTAACAGGTCGTAAAATCATCGTAGATACATACGGCGGTATGGCACGTCACGGTGGTGGTGCATTCTCTGGTAAAGATCCATCAAAAGTTGACCGTTCTGCAGCGTACGCAGCACGTTACGTTGCGAAGAACATTGTTGCCGCTGGCCTTGCTGACAAGTGTGAGATCCAAGTGTCTTACGCAATCGGTGTTGCTGAGCCAACCTCTATCAGCGTAGAAACTTTCGGTACAGCTAAGCTTGATGAGTCGCGTTTAATCGAACTTATCCGCGCGCACTTCGACTTACGCCCTTACGGTCTAATCACTATGCTAGACCTTGAGCGTCCAATTTATCAGCCTACTGCTGCTTACGGCCACTTTGGTCGTGAAGAGTTCCCTTGGGAAGCAACAGATAAAGCTGACGCACTGCGTGCAGCAGCAGGCCTATAATCCCCTGCTGCAAAAAGTAAAAAAGGCGCCTAGTGCGCCTTTTTTAATGCCTACGGTTAATCCCCTACCCGATAAATACTTCGTCGACATCATCTTTTAAGTTTTGATACTCATCTTCATGCAGATTAAGCTCAATCATCACCTTATCTTTAAATAAATACCAATCTGCTGCGCTTCTAAAGTGTTTTGCTTCAAAACAGAGATTTTCAGCCAGTTTAAGTGCCGCAAAGGTTTGCACATATTGCGCATTTTTTTGCTCTTCAAGATAGCTTACGTCATGGTGACGCAAAATCATCTGACATATTTCTTTGGGTAAGTGCCAAGATGTCGCAAGAAAGTAACCTATTACTGTATGTGGCACTGGATATTGTTGCTGCTCATAATAAATCAGTGTTTGCTCAGGTCGCTCTATGGACTGTTTTATTACCTCAGCGTAATCAGGGTATTTTACGGCCATTGCAGGGATCCCGGCATCATGAAACAGTCCGAGCAACTGTAAATTCTCCATCGGTAATGATGACTTTAAGTGATGTCCAACTACCATTGCAGCTTTTGAAATATCAGCAGCGTTATCCCAAAATTGCTGCAGTGAAATACAGCATTTGGACTGCTCAAACGCGTTTTTAAGCAAATATCCTGTCACGAGCTGCGTAATACAGGTAACGCCCAAAAACATCACAGCTTGTTTAATGTCTGTAATAGTGCGGGCAAGGCCATACGCAGGTGAATTAATCACCTTTAACACCGCAGCTGATGCACCAACATCTGCTGCAATAATATCCGCAACAGCAAATAACTCAGGTTCTGGTTTTGATAATTCATTTTGTAAGGCTTGTAATATTTCAGGCTTAGCAGGTAAGTTAAACCCGCCGCGCAGATCATTCAGCACTTTATCGTCAATATCGATCATTGGGCTACCTCTGAATTGATAAATCCAAGTTTAGTTCATCGCCTGATATTTGCAGTATTGAAGTTAAAATACTCGAGTGAATAAGCTATCATCGAGATTAAGTATTAAATAACAAAGTGTATTTAAATGTCGAATGGTAGCTTAGCACCGTTTTTACTGGCGTTAAAAAGTGCGAACATCGAAAAAATAAAAGCCGTGTACACAGACGCTCCCAAAGACGAGCAGATTGAAGTCCTAAAGTTTCTTTTCAAAAGCGCACAGAGTGACGATGCACGCTATGGCCACTATCAAGATATAGCGAGTATTTGCTTACAAGCTGCGCGCTTTCCAGAAGCGATGATAGCTGCGATTAACTCCTTAGAAAAGTTTGCCTTTTTCTCACCCCCTTTGATCCAAGCTGAGCAAATCAACAACCTCAACCAGCAAGGGAATAACATACTGCACATTCTTTTATCGCAAATCGCAGCGAAAGATAACGGCCTCAACTACCTCAGAACCTTATTACACTTTGAAAGTAAAGAACTACTACAAAACGCACTTAGTCAAAGAAATGCAAAAAAGTTAACACCTCTCGAATGCTACTTAGCTTTTAATAGCCATACTACCCCGCTTAGCATTCAAGAATTAAGTGCGTTACTCGGCTTGATAGAAATCGAACGACGACATATAAGCGTTGTAGAACTCCACAACGCTAAAATGATTGAGTCACATCTCATACAACAAAATCGATTCAGCGAGTATAAACAATTTCTGTTAGCTACTTACTACCAAGGCAATACAGGATGAGTTTTCCCAAACTTTGGATTAAGAGGCTGGCAAACTGGTGATGTATTCACTTGCCGTCATACGGTGATAAGTGACTTGCTCGTAAAGTAAGTGCGCAGGGTTTGGGTCAACCACTTCAATTGGAATAGCTTTGTGCCTTGCTATTTCCAAGGCCATTTGAGTGATATTGACACTAAAGGAAGTACCTATAAAAATCATGCGATCCGCAGCATACATTCGTGACTGTGCTTCGCTAATACGATACAGATCGGTGTAGTATTCGTCGAATAGCAATACATAGGGTTTAAGTGACACGCCTTTTTCTGGGCCTCGCTGCGCGATCTTGAAAAGTGCTAACAGCGACTCAGCTAATCGACTTTCGTCCACCTCATCCCAAGGGGCAGTAAAGCACTCCGTGGGCTCACCTTGGGTATGAAAGGGAGTCACCTGATCAACACGGCCATGGATCGCAATAAAATGATTATTTCCCGCTTTACCATCTAAACCGTCGATATTTTGCGTGATCACATTTTTATCACTAAGCCATTGATGAACTTGATTGGGGCCGTGATTACGATAAGTCACAAAACGATGGTAATACCATTTTAAGAATTCCGCCGGTTGTGATTTATACATTGCGCGCGTAGCCATTTCTTGAGGAGTGTAGTTAGCCGAACCTATCGTCCAAAATCCATCCTCTCCCCGGAAAGTCGGAATACCACTTTCAGCACTTACACCAGCACCTGTGATATATAACGTTTGCGACATAATACGCCCTCAATCCACGTAAGTTTGACTCACGATAACGTAAAGTAAACACCCACAGCTAGTAATACAAGTATGCCCACAAGCCCAAACATTGGCAGCTTACTGACTGACTCGGGTTTTTTGAGTGCATTATTCGTGACTGCGGCTTCATTCTCAGAAGGTTTATCATCTAGCACTCCCCCTGCGGGGTTAGTTGATTGAGGCAAAGACTGCTTTGAGGTCTGAGCTTCTGTCGTTCCCTCAAAGGCCGTACATGGGATCTGCCATTGATACCCTTTTCTCGAAAAGGTTTTGATAGCATCATCCCCAAATAAAGCGCGTAAATGCCCGATATTTTGAAATACGACCTGATCCGTTACTTTTCTATCTGGCCATACCTTTTCTAAAATATCTTCTTTACTGTGAATGGTTTGAGGAGCAGTTAAAAATAGCTCCAATATCTGAGCTGGCTTTTGTTTTAGATTTAGCTTTCTATCATCTTTATAAAGCTTGAGTTCTTTGCTATCAAACAAAAAATCCTTAAAAGCAAATTTCATTTCCCTAGTTCCCAACTTGGTCTTAAATACTATAATAATTATTGTTTTTTTCGAATTTACTACGACATAGCATTGCATTTATAACGAAACATGCCACGAAAATACAGGCTAATGTTACATCGGTTTACAAACTATTGATAAAATCGGCCCTTAGTATAGAGCGATCGTTCAGAAAATCACTACCTAATCCTTAGAATAATTCGAATAGACTCAAAACCTAAGCGTATATAAACTGCGTTTCTCGTAATTGTAGGACTGACGCATGTTACTAGCTTTCATCTATTCCATCGTGTTGATTAAAACCTCATTACTGGGTTTAGGAAGCGTGAGTATTTTGCTCTCAGTAGTCTTTACCGTCGCGTTACACCTCAACCTCCCAGCGCTACCTGTCAATGCAAAAAGTAAATTTATAAAATCCTTTAGGTTTGCGCTCTTCGCACACCTGCTCGGGTATTTGCTGTTATTGAGTAAACTTTTGTTTATTGCTGGCTGGCAAGATGTGCCTATGTTCATTGCAAGTCATTTGGTCATGCATCACATATGGAGTGGGCTTATTGCTGCAATTTTAACATTTTTCACCATAATGAAATATCAAATATTCATTGCAAAACCTAAGACACCAACAAGCACTTAGCAAGTGCAACTATTTAGATTTGTAAAATAAATAAAACCAAATTCGACGCCTTCTTACACTTTATGACAGCCCCCCAACAGACCTTGACACCCACCCTATTTATACTGTCTTCAAGTTAACCACAACGGACATTGATTATGAAACTTAAAGCGCTTTTATCTCTTGCATTACTCACAACAAGCTTATCGTCTTTTGCAGAGCAAAAGGACGAGACACACCGTGTCGGTTTAGACATTTCTGGCGGTGGCGCCTCTTATAAAAGCTCAAGCAAAGATGGTGATGGTGTAGGTCAAGCCTACCTGTATTACAACTATCACTTTACGCCAATTTTGGCGCTTGAATTAGGTTATAACAGCGGTGAAGACTTAGATGATTGGAAGTGTGAAGACGAAAACGATCGCAAATTTACCTGCACACAAAACAACAAAACTTTGTTTGGTCTTGGTGCTAATAACTTAGAATTTGATAACTTCGTCGTTGCGGCTAAAGGCTACTATCAAATTTCTGACAATAGCTATTTTTACGGTAAATTAGGGGCGAACTATTACGATTACGAAATCACTCGTGGCCGCACCAAATTAGTTACTGACGACGGTATCGGTTTTGTTGCTGAGGCCGGTTGGCAATATGACTGGGATAACGGTATAGCAGTTAACCTTGGCTACAAGTACCTTGATATGGGTGACTTGGATACATCAAACTTATCTCTTGGTGTCAGCTATCGCTTTTAATACCAGTTGTATTAAGTAAATGATCTATCTTGAAACGGGGAAATAGCTTTAGTAGCACCGCTCTCGCGTCCTGCTACCGCTAAGGTACCTATATCCATATAGGCAAGGCAAAAATTTTGCTATTTAGTTGTTCTAAATGAGAAATTTTTAACGAAGCTAATATGCTATTTCACCCTTCAAATTGATTAGAGAATTAATTCAATTGGTATAATGCCAGCAACTTTAAGCAGGTTTATCAAGCGCCGAAGGAGAACAGGATGAATATGATAAAACCCGCCACCCC
>NZ_JAKEVK010000240.1:0-6421 GCF_022398435.1 Pseudoalteromonas sp. Isolate6
GTATACAATATATTTTATATAACTTTATGGAATAGTGGATCGACGGACAAGCCATCATAATCTTAAAAACGGATATCCAAAGGGAAAGTCGTAGCTTATACATACATCCAATTGGTTGATCTTTATGATTAAAAATCCAACCAATTGACGAAAAGGAGGAATAAAAATTTACAGTGAGTGGAATAAATTAGATCTTATCAATATGGGAAATAGCGCCGGAAGTAATTTTTACTCTCACTCGATAAGTGGATAGTGTGATTGAATAAACACCATCATTGGGTTTTTGTGCTAACAAATGCTGCAGCCCTAACAACAACTCATCTGTATCGTTACCACCGCTGGTGTTTCTTGAATCTAGATATTCTTTTCCCTGCTTCAGTGCCTTATCCAATACCACTGAAGCGACTTGCTGAGTAGACTTATTTTTCAACGTCTTAAACAATGCGCTTTTTAATAAACTCATGGTTACTCTCCTGATAAAGATACCGGCTCATAATAACACCAATTATGAACCGGTGCCTGATTGGTTTTGGGAACAATCCGAGTGTAACAAGTATACTTTAAAAGTCTAAAGCAAATTCGTTTCAAACTATGTCAGACGTGTACCACTCTACTCGATCTCAGCTAAGTAATTTATTTGCTCGGCAAGCTGCCTACCAGAAAAGAGTTTCGGCACAAAATGCAATAGATTTAAGGAAAGTTGGTGCTCGGAGCGTGTGGTATTTACTAAACTAGGTAAAGTGCCTAATTCGCTACTAATATCGTGCCAAACGGGATTATCCTCATTAAGCTTTTCATAAGCAATGGTATTGAACTCAAAATTTTCAAAATATTCATCGACTAAGACCAATGACTGAGTAAGCTTAAGCGAATCAAGTAGCTCTCGAGAAAAGCAGTGCCGAGCTTCCGAACTATTAGTGGTAAAAAAATGATCCGGAAGATTATAACCAACAATTAAATCTGAACTTTCGTACAAGCTATTGGTGTACAACAAAGCGGTTAGAATAAGATAGGTATCGTATCTCGCTAAGCTCACTCCTTGCAAAAGCTCACTCTGCTTACTGAGGTCAATCGCAAAGCGACTACGCATGGTACGCCAAAAATAATGTTGATCCAGGGAAAGGTCCCGCGCGCCAGCACCTGCCAACCTAGATCTCCAACTGGACATAAACAATTCAAACCCTTGTGTTTTAAACTGGTCGACTTCAAATGACATCCATTTCTCCTAAAAGTGTTTATAGCAAAAAATACACAGGCATCATCTTAAGCTATAAGAATCTTGAGAAATGGCAATTACACGGCATTACAGCTGCAAAAGTCGAAATAAGATGATTAAGATTGAGATAGTATAAAGCCCGCAGACCCGGGCTTTAAAAGGAAGGATTACTTGTATTCAACTTCGATGATTTCATATTCAACAGCACCATTTGGTGTTTGAATATTCACTGTATCATCCAGTTCTTTACCGATTAACCCACGCGCAATCGGTGAATTAACAGAAATCAAATTGTTCTTAAGATCAGCCTCGTCGTCACCAACGATACGATAAGTCACTTCTTTGTCTGTATCTACATTAACAATAGTCACAGTACTACCAAAAATCACTTTGCCGTTATTCTGCATTTTAGTCACGTCGATGATTTGTGCTGTCGAAAGCTTAGCTTCAATTTCTTGAATTCGGCCTTCACAAAAACCTTGCTGCTCACGTGCAGCATGGTACTCAGCATTTTCTTTCAAGTCACCGTGTTCACGCGCTTCTGCAATATCGGCAACGATTTTCGGGCGAACAACTTTTTTTAAATGATTCAGTTCATCACGAAGCAGCTCTTCGCCTCGTACTGTCATCGGAATTGATTGCATAAGTATCTCACTCATTGCCAGAGCTAACGCTCTGGCCTTGTTCTTCTTAGTTCAAACGCTGGTGTAGTTCTTGAACAGAGTTTACAGAACTTCTGTCGTCAGCTTCATTCGCTGTACAGTTTGCAAACGCTGCATTTAGCGTAGTGGTGTAGTTAGTCTTATGCTGAAGTGCACCACGACGTAACACCTTCGAGTCCTCAATAGCTTGGCGACCTTCGGTCGTATTAACGATATAGCTATACTCACCATTCTTGATACGGTCAAGAATATGAGGACGGCCTTCGAATACTTTGTTTACGCGACGTACTTCAATACCCGCTTCTTCAAGCGCTTTCGCCGTACCATTCGTTGCATCTAGCTCAAATCCAATTGCTTTCATTGTCTTAGCTAGTTCAACTACGCGTGCCTTATCACCATTACGCACAGATAGTAGCGCGCGGCCGCCACGTGGTAAAGTGTTTGATGCACCTAATTGGGCTTTTGCGAATGCTTCGGCGAAGTTTTCACCAACACCCATCACTTCACCCGTCGAGCGCATCTCTGGACCACGCATTGGGTCAACACCTGGGAACTTAGCGAATGGCAATACCACTTCTTTTACACTGTAATATGGAGGAATCACTTCCTTCGTTACACCTTGGCTTTCAAGAGACTGACCAACCATACAACGTGCCGCAACCTTTGCAAGTGCAACGCCTGTTGCTTTTGAAACAAATGGTACTGTACGAGCAGCACGCGGGTTAACTTCAATCAAATAAACTTGACCATCTTTCACCGCAAACTGAGTATTCATCAGACCCACAACACCTAGCTCAAGCGCCATATCGCGAACCTGCTTACGCATCACGTCTTGAATATCTTGCGCCAGCGTGTGTGCTGGTAATGAACAAGCCGAGTCACCCGAGTGAACACCCGCTTGCTCGATGTGTTCCATGATACCGCCAATGATAACGTTCTCACCGTCACAAATAGCATCTACATCGACTTCGATCGCATCATCCAAGAAACGGTCAAGTAGCACTGGTGCTTCATTAGAAACAGACACCGCTTCTGTCATGTAGCGACGTAAGTCGTCTTCATCGTACACGATTTCCATTGCTCGACCACCAAGTACGTATGATGGACGAACAACCAGTGGGAAGCCAATTTCTTGTGATTTAGCAACCGCTTCTTCTAGTGACGTCACTGTTGCGTTTTCTGGTTGCAGTAGATCTAGACGCTCTACTAGCTGTTGGAAGCGTTCACGGTCTTCTGCGCGGTCAATGGCGTCAGGAGAAGTACCAATTACAGGAACACCATTCGCTTCAAGGTCTCTTGCCAGTTTCAGTGGCGTTTGGCCACCGTACTGAACGATCACGCCTTTTGGCTTTTCAACACGGACAATTTCCAGCACGTCTTCAAGTGTAATTGGCTCGAAGAATAGGCGATCAGACGTATCGTAGTCTGTTGAAACCGTCTCCGGGTTACAGTTAACCATGATAGTTTCATAGCCATCTTCACGCATTGCAAGGGCTGCGTGTACACAGCAGTAATCAAATTCGATGCCTTGACCGATACGGTTAGGACCGCCACCGATAACCATGATTTTGTCTTTGTCAGAAGGATTCGCTTCACATTCTTCATCATACGTTGAGTACATGTAAGCGGTGTCTGAGCTAAATTCTGCAGCACATGTGTCCACACGCTTGTAAACCGGTAGGATTTCAAGCTGGTGACGCTTCTTGCGAATTTCTTTTTCTGATACACCCGCGATTTCGGCAATGCGAGCATCTGAGAAACCTTTACGTTTCAAGCGACGCAGGAAGTCTTTGTTTAGACCTGCCATTCCCACTTCAGCGATTGTCGCTTCATCTTTTAAAATGTCTTCGATTTGAACTAGGTACCAAGGGTCAATCTTAGTTAATTCAAATACTTCTTCGACAGACATGCCATGACGCATCGCATCGGCAATATACCAAATACGCTCGGCACCTGGCTCGCGCAATTCGCGAATGATCGTTTCTTTTGCGTTTGGCGCATCTAATGCGACAATCGGGTTCAGACCCGTTGCACCCACTTCTAGACCTCGTAGTGCTTTTTGTAATGACTCTTGTTGGTTACGACCAATTGCCATTACCTCACCAACCGACTTCATTTGCGTAGTTAGACGGTCGTTTGAACCTGCGAATTTTTCGAAGTTAAAACGAGGGATCTTAGTCACTACGTAGTCGATTGACGGCTCAAATGATGCTGGAGTTGCACCACCTGTGATGTCGTTTTGAAGCTCATCTAGCGTGTAACCTACGGCAAGCTTGGCTGCGATTTTAGCGATCGGGAAGCCCGTAGCCTTTGACGCAAGTGCAGAAGAGCGTGATACGCGTGGGTTCATCTCGATGATAACCATACGGCCATCAACTGGGTTTACACCAAACTGAACGTTTGAACCACCCGTTTCAACACCAATTTCACGAAGTACCGCCATCGAGGCGTTACGCATGATTTGATATTCTTTATCAGTTAGCGTTTGTGCTGGCGCAACTGTGATTGAATCACCAGTGTGTACGCCCATTGGGTCGAAGTTTTCGATTGAACATACGATGATACAGTTGTCGTTTTTGTCACGAACCACTTCCATCTCATATTCTTTCCAGCCTAATAGGCTTTCATCGATAAGCAGCTCATTGGTTGGTGACAGATCAAGACCACGAGTACAGATCTCGTCAAACTCTTCCATGTTATACGCAACACCACCACCGGTACCACCCATCGTGAATGAAGGACGAATAATACATGGAAACCCGATACGAGTTAAGATATCGTGGGCTTCATCCATTGAGTGTGCAATTTCAGCGCGAGGACATTCTAGGCCGATATTTTTCATCGCCGCATCAAAACGCTCACGGTTTTCCGCTTTATCAATCGCATCTGCAGTCGCACCAATTAGCTCAACGCCATGTTTAGCAAGCACACCGTGCTTATCTAGGTCTAGCGCACAGTTAAGTGCTGTTTGGCCACCCATAGTAGGTAGCACCGCATCAGGCTTTTCTTTTTCGATGATCTTTTCTACCACTTCCCAGTGAATAGGCTCAATGTAAGTCGCATCCGCCATTTCAGGGTCAGTCATGATAGTCGCAGGGTTAGAGTTTACAAGAATAACTCTATAGCCTTCTTCTCTAAGCGCTTTACAGGCCTGAGCACCAGAGTAATCGAATTCACATGCTTGGCCGATAACGATTGGACCTGCGCCCAAAATCAGAATGCTTTTTATGTCGGTACGTTTTGGCATTATTACTCCGGTCTAATTAAGCGTTGCGAGATTGCATTAATTCAATGAAATGGTCGAATAGCGGTGCCGCATCATGTGGACCAGGACTTGCTTCAGGGTGACCTTGGAAGCTAAACGCTGGCTTATCAGTACGGTGAATACCTTGCAGTGTGCCATCGAACAGTGACTTGTGCGTTGCACGTAGCGTATCAGGAAGCGTTGCTTCGTCAGCAGCAAAACCGTGGTTTTGTGCTGTGATCATCACAACATCACGATCTAAGTCTTTAACCGGGTGGTTACCACCATGGTGACCAAACTTCATTTTTACTGTTTTCGCACCAGAAGCGAGTGCTAATAACTGATGGCCTAAACAAATACCAAAAATAGGTGTATCTGTCTCTAAAAATGCTTTGATTGCTTCAATGGCATAAGTACATGGCTCAGGGTCGCCAGGACCATTTGATAGGAAGATACCATCAGGGTTTAATGCAAGTACATCAGCAGCGGAGGTTTCTGCTGGAACAACGGTTAACTTACAGCCTCTATCAACTAACATTCTAAGAATGTTCTTTTTCACACCAAAATCGTACGCAACAACATGGAATTTTTCTTCTTCAGCAGAAAGCGTTTTAAAGCCCTCGCCTAGAGTCCAGCTTGATTCACGCCATTCAAACTGAGATTCTGTTGTTACTACTTTTGCTAAATCCATCCCTTTCAAGCCAGGGAATGCTTGCGCCGCTTCTAGCGCTTTTTGCTCGTCTACTTCGTCACCTGCGATAATACAGCCATTTTGGGCACCTTTATCACGTAAAATGCGAGTTAGTTTACGAGTATCAATATCTGCGATCCCTAAGATATTGCGTTCTTTCAAGTAATCACTCAATGATTGTTCGTTACGGAAATTACTCGCAAGCAGTGGTAAGTCACGGATCACTAGGCCTTTTGCCCAGATCTTGTCCGCTTCCTCATCTTCGCTGTTAGTACCGGTGTTGCCGATATGTGGGTAAGTAAGCGTAACGATTTGTTCCGCGTATGAAGGATCCGTTAAGATCTCTTGATACCCCGTCATTGACGTATTAAATACCACCTCACCGACTGACATACCGTCAGCACCGATAGCAGTACCGCGAAACACCGTGCCGTCTTCAAGGACTAACAGAGCGGATTTAGTCAAGTTAACCTCCTAATAGTAAAAAACGGGCGAAAGCAAAACGCTCAACATCCCGTCTACAAAGCGCTTGGTAACACGCAGTTATTAAAATTTTGGCAAATTCGTTATAGTCTACAGCATGAATGCCTTTTCGTCTAATACAAATC
>NZ_JAKEVK010000241.1:0-6347 GCF_022398435.1 Pseudoalteromonas sp. Isolate6
GCATATTAGCTTCGTTAAAAATTTCTCATTTAGAACAACTAAATAGCAAAATTTTTGCCTTGCCTATATGGATATAGGTACCTTAGCGGTAGCAGGACGCGAGAGCGGTGCTACTAAAGCTATTTCCCCGTTTCAAGATAGATCATTTACTTAATACAACTGGTATTATAGTTTTTTCAGCTTCATATCTGTGCCAAATACAAGACCATGGTCTGCCACATCCATACTAAACTCAAATACCATATTCTGCTGTAAGAAAGCATCAATACCTTCAGGCATTGGTTGACCAGTTGCTTTTGCCGCTTCTAATAATGGAGCTACGAAAGCCTGCATATCCATGCTGAAATGCGTCATGCCATTACTTTCTAGCACTTGGCTTGCCATTTTCTCAGCAATAACAGTCGCCTTTTCACCCGTATATAACACTAAGTGATCGCCTTTAACCGCCAGCTTAATATCCATGTCTAATGGCTGTGGAGACGGAATATATTGGTTAATTGAAACCGGTGTACCATCTTCTGGGATTTGAATTTGCCCCAGCATAGGTGCCAGGCCTTTTACCGTATTAACGAGTACTAACGGGTCTTCAGCAGACAATGTAACTAGAGCATCAAACGTTTTAGGTTCCGGCGTGCCTTGGTCGTTTGGCTCCATAACAAGATCGAAAACCGATGCACTCACGCCTTTAACCGAGTTTGCCATGCCTGTCATCATCGCAATAGCCATTGGGCTATTTTGTTTCGCTTGCTGCTGTAGTGCAACGAGTTCAGAACACTTGAATTCAGCTTTAGTAAAGCGGCCCCAAAGGGTGTTTACAAGCGGCGCAACTTTTGCGACATCAACACCATAGCCAAACCCTAGTACTTTCTCTTCGCCGTTGGTGACATGCGCAGGAATAAAACCACGGATCGACCCAAGTGCTTTCATCAGTTCAGCATCTTGACCCACCACCACAGTATCAACTTCAAAGTCGATTGCGGAATTAGTAAATTGGATATTCTTGGTGCCCAGCACAGTTGCAGGCCACAAATTCGCGATTTCACTGTAGTCCGCCTGACACTCAGGGGCACGTACCGCTGCTAGTTTCTCAGTCCCACCGCCTAGCTGCAAGATGTTATCTAGCATACGAGTAAAATCAGACTGCTTATTTGCGGTTATACCATCGACGATAGCCACATGGTTCAAAAATGCAATTGACGAACCATCAAAGCCAAACTGCGTATTATATTGCTCAAGCTTGCCAGATTGTGCCAGTGACTGAGCTGGTTTGGCGATACCCAAAGCAACTTTTAGATCTGCTTCGGTATTAATTGGCGTGTTAAATGTCGTCGTAACCCATTGACCCTGCACGGAAGTGATAAGCTCAATTTTAGCTTCTGGCGCGAACTCAAGCTGATAACGCGTTAACGCGACGCCATCTAGCGTATCTTCTTGATATGTGATTTCGGCATCTTTTGCAGCCATTTTTATCGTACGTTGAAAAGCCTCAGGATCCGCCAGTTCATAGCGCAATGTAGGCAGTAAACCAACTGTGTAGAATACACTTCTAACTGTCTCACCCATGCCTAAGATAGCTTTCATTTGTTCAGGTGAAGTCAAAGCTAAGTTGTATTGCTCTAGTAGCGTTGCTACAAAGTCCAAGTGCTTATCATTTTCTTTTCTAAGCAACCCAGTTATCTCTTCGATATTTTGAACCTGTCTAAGCTCTTTAGGCATGAAAGACAAATATTTTTGTTGCTCAAAAGGCGTTAATTGCCCCCAAAATACCGCGGTATCAGCCGGAACATATTCCAGTTGTTCCATCGCGATGCTTGAAGAAGATGATGATTGAGTGGTTACATAAGCACCAACGGCAATAGCCACAGCACCTAAGCCAACGAGAAGTTTTGTATTCATAAAGTGATCCTTGTTATCACCACGGAACATAGCCAAACACGTGGTAAATTTATTCTTCCCTACGAACCGCAACGATTGCGCGCGTCAGAGGTCGTTGCATCAAAACACCTAAGTGTCCAAAAATGCAGCGCTATTGTACCTTGATTATTGTCTCAATTCCATTAATTGTGCGCGGTTAAGTTACTCTCAATATTCGGTCAGTTTAAAAGTGAGCTTGATCGTTACATCAATAACCACCAAGCTCTCATTTACAGGATTATTGACTTTCTGCTTGTAGATTCACTCCTGAAAAAGCAGCGTAACCATAGAGCCCAATATGCCAAGTTCCCGCATTTGGATTGGTGATTGTGCACGTTTCATTATTGCCATTTTCATAAGGCCGACATTCGTAGGTATTACTATTTGGTTGTTGACCAAAACGCAGATATAAATCAGCATCTCCAGTACCACCCGATGCCTTTACTTGCAGGCTCTGTGTTCCCTGTGCCACGTCAAAAGTATAATACTGCCACTGACCTTTACTGGCGGATTGATCCAACCATTGCTGGCTATTACCTTGATCTGGAGGAGTGTCAGTATAAACCGTAGCCGTTAGCGCAACGCCCGAATAACGCTCATAGCCATCAAGCATGACATAGTATCGGCCTGTTTGTACTGGAGTAATCGTACAGACTTCATTATTACCTGATTTATAGGGTCGACAATCGTAGTTTTGTGTCGTTGGTTCCGCATTAAAGCGCACGTACATATCTACATCCCCACTGCCGCCCGCCGTTTCAACTTTTAGCTGTGTTGCTCCTGCTGGCACATCAATGTAATAAAGTACCTGAGAAGACTTAGCGCCAGTGACATTCGCTTGTGTTTGACCACTGATAAGTTCAATTGCAGCTGGCGGCTCAATAATGGGAGTTTCTATCACAGATAGATTATTGCTTGCTTTGATCAGATTCAGTTCATCACCAATTTCAGCGGCATACCACCATGTCATATTCATAGGTAACGCGAGCGGATCGGCATCTCGCTGCGCTTTAGATAAGGCAGTTGCATTGCTTGAAAACTCAGCAGTTCGAACAGTAAGCTTATCATTTGTCACACTCAACACTTTAAACTGTTGAATACTCGCAAGGTCGATAGTCCAGCTTTTTGGATCATTGGCGCTTCTTGCCGGTGCACCCCAACTTCCCTCACCCACATAAACGGTGCCGCCTTGGGTCGTTGCCGTAAAGCCATTGCTGGTAGGCGTTAGTGCGTAAGTCAGTTTATTGATATGAGTATCGGACTCTACCACTAAGTTCATCGCATTATTATAGAAGTCTTGTGCCCACCAAGTATGTAATATGGTGTTGTCTGACTTGCCTGAATAGTGAGGATACATCGGCTTGTGATACTGAGCGATACGCCACGTTGCGCTGTTAGCCTGAGACTGTAAGTCGCTTTTCAGCCAATTGTTCATCGCTGTGGCATAGCTCGACCAGCCACTATTTTTAAATTGGCTATTTAAGGTATAAACCCTTAAAAGCCCCGCCACGTTAAAAGCACCATAGGTATCTTTTGCTGTACACGCACCATCTTGGTCATAATCTACGCCAAATACTTGGCATAGCGTTTTGTAGTTATCGTCTTCGTGATTGCCATGTGTTGCTACAAATGGATAAATTCGCTTGTATGCAAGGCCATCAATCAAATCATCCGAAAAGGTTAATTGCCAATCTTTTAAGTATTCACGCATTTCAGAAACGGAGTTTGCATTGGTGTAATCGCCACCATGCATAATAAATAGCGGTCGAATTTTAGCGATCAACTCATTGCCTTTACGGCGCGTTGTCCAACCTGTGCGCGTATCACCACCAGCTACAGCAGTGATCCCTGATGCCGTTTGCGGCGCAGTTCTGAACCACAAACGCTGACCGCAACCTTGTGAATCACAAACACGATAATACACCGCACTATCAGGGGTTAAGCCGGTTAATTTCACAAATGAACTTGAGAGGCCCCCATCAAAAGTATGCGTTGCGTTGACCGCTGCGCTTTGCCAGCTCTGTTCATCCGTTGTGCTGCCATATTTAACAATATGATTAGTGCCTGATGTGGGTGTAAATCCTATTGTTGCTGAAGTGCTTGGACTGGTGTCCCACACAAGACGATGGTAGTCACTCGCAGCAAAACTGCTACAAGATAAACCAGCTGCAACCACAAAAGTTGCCATTTGAGTATATTTCATTTCCTTGGTTCCTAGTTTAGAGTAACAGGCTCAGCACGACTTTGAGCCAATGAGAGTGGTGTTGACGGCGTAGCCACCAACATGACGAATGCGGCGTTTGCATAAGGGAGCGAAAGCGTCTTTGCAGATTGAAAATTCACGGCCGTTGCCCCTAACTTTTCACGCTTGAACGACTTGGGTAACGGCACGCCAGCCTCACCACTCCAATAGTCACCATTTTTAATGTGTGGGAAAAAATCACTTGCGATATGGGGTTGTCCGGGACCATTTGGCGTTTGAATTAAAGAGCGCAGCTCATCAGATGTAGGTAAGCGCCACTCGGCACTACCACATAATCTAGCTTGGTTGGTTCTACGGATCAGATCTTGGCTATCGCAGTGGGATGCTTCGAAGTAACAATCACCTTGATCAGCATGACCAAACTGACCGTCATACCAAGAGTAACTCCAATAGCCATCGTGAATAGACTCATCATCTCGTTTTACTTCCCAGAGCAGATTAAGCTTTTTGTCATAGACGCAATGCCAAGGGCCTTGCCATACAGACAAAAACTGCATGTCATTAGTGACTTTAATAAAGCGTGCGTGAGTTGGAATTTCTCGCTCAGAGGCGCTGAATAACAAGTAGCTAATCGCCACCGCAGCAATCGCTAAACTAAGTATTAAACGTGAGGCAACGGTCATAACATATACCTCAATTGGATCGCTCTGTGGTGACGAGTATGCGCGATTTGTGCGTGATCGAATGCGGAGACCCACATGCAAACACCTGAGCGCAGTTCAACATCAAGGGGAGAATGCGTTTGGTGTTTACGTACCAGCTCTAGCGTCCAATAACCATCGCGCCACTCTCCCCTAGCCCTAACATCGGCTCTATCTCCCTCAAAGCGATTTGAACGGTACAACACGGACGGTAACTGTTCGCCAATTTTCGCCATGTCTCGTTGAGGGTTGTAGGTTTCGCTGGCAAACCAATCAAGGACTTTGCGCTCGGTGATATCTGGCGATGGGATTGGCATTCGCTTTGGCGTAACCTCAGTCGGTGAGTACCAGCGCCAGTTCATCACATAAGCACCGCTTTCTTTGCCATCAGGTTGATACCCTGCGGTGTAGCGTCTTTGCCCAAGTGCAACGCTTTGAGGTGGCCCAAAAAAATTATCATCGGCCAAGTACATGTCATTAGTTCTCAGCGCTTTCCAGTGCCATAAGTCTCGTGTGCGGCCGTCCGTACTCGCATGATAGCCCTTGCCGTGCCAATTACGGGGTTTGTCTGCAAGCGGCGCATCACCGTATTGCATCGTACCATCGCCTCCTAGTTCACAGGTTGTCGATAGCATGATGGCAAACTTATCTTCGTAATAAGTGCGCTCGTCAAAGCGATAAAAGCCATTCTCTTGTACTTGCCAACCGTCCGAGGTTTTCTCCAGCGGCAGATGCTCTAGGCTTTCGGTCGGATCTTGCCAGCGGATCAGAAAGAAGGTTTCATCATGGTTGCTCAACGCTTTTATTTCGACCTCACTACTCCCATCCAAGAAGTTTGCACCACCAAATGTCGTTAACTTAATAGGCTTGGCACGCAACCATTGTGGCTCGTCTCCTTTACCGTCTATTTCAAGGTGGCTTTGCGTTGATAGCGGCGCAACTTCTAACCGTAAATGCTGTTCTGCAACAATAAGCCGTATACCAAGGCCACAAAAATACACCAGAGCAATACTGCAACAGAGTAAAATAAGCGCATTTCGGGGCACTAATACACTTAGTACTTGCTTACCCTTAAACACGGTGTGCTTTATGCCATGTAACACCAAATACAAAAAAATGCCTGTCGCTGATAACCCATGAATGACTAAACTTAGACTCTCTGGATTGAGCCAAAGTAACCATCCTGTGACTATACTCAGCACGATAACCAGATACCCAAAGTAGTTAACGGCTTTATCAAACTTGCTTGGAGCGCTGTGAAACGGTGCGCGAATAGTTGCCACAGTAAAAGCAATCGCAATCAAGGTGAGTAAGCAACCAAATAACACATGCATTGACAGCAACGCACCTTGTGGAAGCAAAGGTGAAAGAAACGCCAGAAAGTCATGATTTATAATGCCCAAGCGAGGGCCTGTCAGTAACCCAACCAAGATAACTATTACCGCCATAACATGAAAAATGGCAAAACTACTTCGACGCACAACCGCTCCCAAAACAAATAAAGTAAATTTAGTGTAAACAAATAAATT